>JBDLVY010000175.1:0-6725 GCA_039804545.1 Bacteroidota bacterium
TGGATTCGGCGACTTGTCCGCAAATGCCCTTTCCAAATGGTATTACGATGTGATCGGTTTCGGCCCCAACATAAGGCCCGAGGTGTAGTGTTCTGTTTTCATGATTGGCAAAATAAAAACCAACCCAATTGTAATAAGAAACATTATCGGTTAAGAATTGACAAAGGTTTTTTAATGTCACTTCTCTTTCCGAATTCACTTCAGAAAGAATAGCAATAACCTGTGGTTTTAAGTTTTCAAAATTCATTTTTCAATTTTTATGCAAAAGTAACGACTGCGCTTTTTTTATTTTATATAAATTTGTTAAAAATTCTATTTTGAAGAATCTGCTCCTGCAATACAAACCATTTTTACTTTTTCTGGGGAAATTTTTGCTTGCTTATTTGGTGCTGACAGTGATCTATCAGTCGTATTTGAATCGGTTTGAGGCCGATAAAAATGAAGTCGATTCTTTTACACAATTTGTGGCCAATCAAACACGCTCGTTACTTACGTTATTTGATGACAAAGCTTATATAGAAGCGCATCCCACAGAACCCAGCATAAAAATCATCTACAAAGGACAGTATATTTCCCGAATTGTTGAAGGCTGTAATGCTTTAAGTGTGATTATTTTGTTTATTGCTTTTGTAATTGCTTTCACCGGAAGATTAAAGCAAACGCTCTTTTTTATTCTTTTAGGAAGTGTTTTAATTCACGTTTTAAATATCGCCAGAATTGCGCTCTTGTGCGTTGCTTTATATCATTTTCCTGAGTACGAGCACATGCTACACGGTGTTGTTTTTCCGCTAATTATTTACGGAATCGTTTTTTTACTTTGGGTTATTTGGGTCAATAAATTTTCATTACATGCTACAACTACTGCTAAAAAATAAATCAAAAGTATTTTGGTCATTCTTTCTGATTGGATTGTTAATTTGCATCCGGCTTTTCGAAGACCAATTGTTTTACGACCCGTTTTTGGCCTATTTCAAAAGCGAATATACGCATGCCAAGTTGCCACAGTTCAATGTCTTTAAACTTTTTTTTAGTTTGGGTATTCGATTTTATCTCAATTCGGTGATTTCTTTATTCTTGTTGTATGTGATTTTTAAAGACACCAAAATCGTCAAGTTTTCTATGTTACTCTATATGGTTTTGGGATCAGTACTCATGATTAGTTTTATTTTTGTCCTAACATTCTTTGGCGAAGAAAACAAAATGACCTTATTCTATCTCAGAAGATTTTTAATCCAGCCCATTTTTATAATGCTCTTTATTCCGGCTTTTTATTATCAGAGACAAGTTAAAAAGTAAGTTGTTTTTTGTAGCTTTATTATAATGCTGTCAGCCGTTTTTCTTTGAAAACATATTGCCCAATTGTAAATTCCTGAGGGTTATTTGACCCAAACTAATCTTTTCGTTCCAGGAAAATAGGTTGGTCACAAAGTAGATTTCACCATCAAGAATAACAACCATCTCTACTTGGTAGAATATAAATTTCATGCCAAAATGAAACCAATGCGGATGTTAAAATGCCTAGTATAAATTGTCAAAATTCAAGAAAACTCGATGTGGATTGCCTTGTGCCAATGATGGACAAGCGTTTGATTTATAAGTTTTAAGGCCATTTTAAGTTTTTTTAGAAATGAATATTGTTAACTTTGCACCATGAAGTTCAAAAAGCACATTAGTATTTTAACCGCTTTGCTGATATTGGTTTCCAATTCGGGATTGGCGTTTAGCGTGCATTATTGTGAAGGTAAAATTGCTTCTGTTTCTTCGGTTTTTTCTAAAGAAGAAGCCTGTCAAATGCAAGTTGTAGAGGAAGAAACTTGCTGTGCTAAACCTGAAAAAAACCATAAAAGTTGTTGTTCCGATAAGAAAGTCGACTTAAAAAGCAAAACCGAAAAAATCATTATCAAAACGATTTCACTCGATTTTGAACCAGCTTTTTTCTCTGAGTATAAAAATCACATTTTTGCCGAAACTATTACTGCAAAATCCGTGAATGATGAAGTGGCTTTCTATTGCGACTCCAATGCGCCGCCACTTTATAAACTCTATTGTCAATACACTTTTTACGCCTGATTTAAATTGAATTCTGTTAAGATTCTCAGCAATGGGCATCATTAGTATTAGAATTAATTTTAAATCAACAAAATGAAAAATATACCGTTATTCTTAACGTTGTTGTTTTTTGCTGTGGGTTTTTCACAAGAGACTTTGAAACAAGACACTTTGAAAACCGTAACCGTAGAAGGCAACCGAAAGGGAATAAAAAAATCAATAAAAGGTGTCGCCAATACTACTTTGGTCACGAGCAAAGAACTACTAAAAGCCGCTTGTTGTAACTTGGCCGAAAGTTTCGAAACCAATCCGTCAATCGATGTGAATTTTTCGGATGCTTTGACCGGAACCAAACAAATTAAAATGCTTGGATTGACTAGTCCATACATTATGATTACCGAGGAAAATATACCATCGGTTCGTGGCGCTTCTCAAGCTTATGGCTTGTCATTTACACCCGGAACTTGGGTAGAAAGTATCCAAATCACTAAAGGTGCCGGAAGTGTGGTCAACGGTTACGAAAGTATTTCGGGTCAAATTAATACCGAGTTGATTAAACCTATCGGCGATATTCCTTTCTTCTTAAACGCTTATGGCGACAGTGGAAGTCGTTTCGAATTAAATACGCATTTCAATAAAAAAGTTTCTGATAAATGGTCGACGAGTTTATTCATTCACGGCAATGCCCGCGTTTCCAAAAATGATATGAATGACGATGGTTTTATGGACAATCCTTTGGGGAAACAACTAAATATTGCTAACCGTTGGCAATATTACAATCCGGAAACTGGTTGGGTTTCTTTTTTGAATGTTCGTTATATTAATGATGAAAAGCAAACCGGTCAATTAGATTTTGATCCCGACAGAGACCGATTGACAACCAACTATTGGGGTTCGGAAATCAATACCGAACGGTTAGACTTTTCTTCTAAAATAGGGTATGTTTTCAAAGATATGCCTTACCAAAGTATTGGGTTTCAAAATGCTTTCAGCAACCACAACCAGCAATCTTATTTTGGTTTAAACCAATACGATATCAAGCAGCAAAGTTATTATTCGAACCTGATTTTTAATTCCATTATCAGCAATACGATGAACAAGTTTGCAGCCGGATTGAATTTTACTTATGATAAATATTCCGAGTTTGTGAATTTGGCTGATGTCAGTCGAATTGACAATTCGGTAGGTACTTTCTTTGAATACACTTATGACGACAACGATAAGTTCAGTTTTATTTTGGGTGGACGACTAGATTACCACAATAGGTTAGGAGCATTTTTTACGCCAAGACTACACGTAAAATATAATCCAGGAGACCAATCAGTAATAAGGTTTTCTGCCGGAAGAGGTAAACGCGCCGCGAATATTTATGCCGAAAACCAAAACCTTTTTGCGAGTTCCAGAATATTTTCTGTATTGGATACAAACGGAAAAATATATGGTTTAGATCCTGAAATTGCTTGGAATTACGGTTTGAGTTTTACCCAAAACTTTGTGCTTTTCGGTATGAAAGCGGATACCACTATCGACTTCTACCGAACCGATTTCCAAAACCAAGCGGTGGTTGATGTAATGAATTCGCCGCAAGAAGTTTTGTTTTACAATTTGGACGGAAAATCATACGCCAACAGTTTACAGTTGGATTTCAATTTGGAAATTATCAAACATTTGAATTTGAGAACGGCTTACAAATATTATGACCTCTCTACCGATTATATTTCGGGAAGTTTTCAAAGACCATTACAAGCCAAACATCGTTTCTTTGCAAATCTTGAATATGAAACTCACATCGTTGAAAAAGGAAAGCAATGGAAATTTGATTATACCTGGAATTGGTTGGGCAAACAACAATTACCCAATACAAGAAGCAATGCAGTTGCGGACAGTTTTCCCGAATTTTCACCTACATTTAGCTTAATGAATGCACAAATAACGCGCACTTTTTCTAGTACATTTGAGGTGTATGTTGGTGGTGAAAACATTGGAAATTATACACAAGATCATGCAGTTTTAGGTGCAGACAATCCTTTTGGGTCTACTTTTGATACATCAATAGTGTATGCGCCGGTATTTGGAGCGATGTATTATGCCGGATTTAGATTTAAAATAAAATAACCATTAAAAATATAGATGATGAAAAATGTAATAATAGGAATGATGTTAGTCATTGTAACATTTTCAATACAGGCACAAGAAAAGAAAAACAAAAATGCCAAGTACAAAATTGAAGTCAACGGCAATTGTGAAATGTGTAAAAAGCGAATAGAAAAAGCCGCTTATACAGTTAACGGCGTGAAAAGTGCTGACTGGCACATTGATGACCATGTGTTGTATTTGATTGTCAATGAAGAGAAATGTTCAGCAATTGATATCAAAAATGCGATAGCCAAAGTAGGTCACGATACTGAAGATGTCAAAGCCACTGAAGAAGATTACAACAAACTCCACGGTTGTTGTCTGTATGAAAGAAAATAATTTTAAAAACTCCTTAGCTTTAAGGAGTTTTTTTATGCTTATTTTTGTCTAAAATCACTTTGCTTTGAAAACATTTTACACGCTAATTTGCCTTGTTGTTTTTACCATTGTATTTTCACAACATAAGAAACAGGACCAAAGGGTTTGGTTTGCATATACCGGTCAGTATAAAGTATCCGATCATTGGGGTTATCATATTGAGGCGCAATTTCGAATGGACAACCAATTGGAACAAAGCCATCAAAATTTATTCAGAGTTGGTGCTATCTACTATATTTCAGCATCTCAGAGTTTATCGGGCGGATATGCTCTAGTCAATACTTTTAGTCCTGCGGCGAATGATTTTTTTAAAGAGAACCGACTTTGGCAACAATTTCAAGTTAATAACAAGTGGCAAGAGGGCAAGAATCTTATGACCAATAGGTTTCGATTAGAACAACGATGGGTTGAGAAAATAGGAGTAGTGGAAGAGAATGTCATATCGATGGGGTCTAATTACCAAAACCGTTTGCGTTATTTGAACAGAAACTTATTCCATTTAACCGATTTGAAATCTAGCAAGGAAGAACTTTATTTGGTTTTGCAAAATGAAGTTTTTTTGAATTTAGGAGATAATGATGTCAATGGGAAATTCATTGATCAAAACCGATTTTTAATTGGTCTCGGACTCAACTACAATAACAATATCCGATTGGAACTGGGTTATCTAAATCACTTTGTAACTTCTTCTTTTTCGGATGATGTCATGAATCATACTATCTCGATTTCTTTAATTCAAAATCTACTGTTGCAAAAACCTTAAAATTGCCCGTTTTCCCAAAAAAAAGAACTAATTTCACGCTCGAATTTTTTATCACTTAATTTTATTTCTATGGATAATTGGATGCAATTGCTAAACCCTGAGTATTATATTAATTATGATATTGGCGGTGTAAAAGTTGGGCTTTGGATTGTATTGTTTATTGTATTTGCCGAAACCGGTTTGTTTGCAGGTTTCTTTTTGCCTGGTGATAGTTTACTCTTTTTAGGTGGGATTTATGCTTGCGGATATACAGATGCAAAAAACGAGTATCATCCAGGATTGACAGAACAGTTTTTTAATGTTGGTAATGATTTTACAAATGTTTTAATTTTAGCCAGTTTGGTTGCTATAGCCGGAATTCTAGGAAATATGGTTGGCTATTGGTTTGGTTCTAAAAGTGGTTACTATTTATATAAAAAAGAGGATAGTTTTTTCTGGAAGCAAAAATACCTTATCCAATCTAAAGATTTCTTCGAAAGATATGGTGGGAAAGCCATCATTTTTGCTCGCTTTTTACCCATCGTGAGAACATTTGCTCCCATCGTGGCCGGAATTGTGACTATGGATAAAAAGAAGTTTATGTTTTACAATATAGTAAGCTCTTTCCTGTGGTCGTTTATATTGATATTTTCAGGGCATTATTTATACGGGATGTTTTTAGATAAATTTGACATCGATTTAAAACATCACATTGAAAAGATTGTCATTGTAATCATCTTGATTTCCACTTTTCCAGTCTTTCTTAAAATGATAAAAAAACTTCCTAAAGAGGAAACTGAAGAATAAAAAAAAGCCTCAAGAAATTGAGGCTTTTTAAATATTTACTTTGTGCTTTTTACTTCGATTTACATCATTCCAGGCATTCCGCCACCCATTGGCATTCCGCCGCCGGCATTTTCTTCTTTGATTTCTACTAAAGCACATTCGGTAGTTAAAATCATTCCTGCCACTGATGCAGCATTTTCAAGAGCTACACGAGTTACTTTTTTAGGGTCGATGATGCCTGCTTTTAACATGTCAACGTATTCGTCTGTTTTGGCATTATAGCCAAAATTTCCTTTTCCTTCAGATACTTTTGCTACGACAACAGAACCTTCTAAACCTGCATTTTCAACAATAGTTCTCAATGGCGATTCGATGGCACGGGAAACAATTTGAATTCCGGTTGCTTCATCTGCATTTTGAGATTTTAAGTCGGTTAAAACTGATTTCGCTCTTAATAAAGCTACGCCACCGCCAGCAACAATTCCTTCTTCTACTGCTGCTCTGGTTGCGTGTAAAGCATCATCTACACGGTCTTTTTTCTCTTTCATTTCTACTTCAGAAGCGGCACCAACATAAAGTACGGCAACACCACCGGCCAATTTAGCCAAGCGTTCTTGTAATTTTTCTTTGTCGT
>JBDLVY010000176.1:0-9075 GCA_039804545.1 Bacteroidota bacterium
GATTGAGTTTCGACACATGTCCGACTAAAATTGGTTTGCCATTTTCATTTACGTCCAACACTAACGGAATATGCGTTGCCCACAATTTCCCATTGGTTTGGTTGACCAAAATCGCAAAGCCGTTTTGGTGTAAGAAGTTTTCAATGTCTTCTTGGTTTTCGTTTTTATATAAGTCGGGGATGTACATTTTTTAGGAATTAGGATTTTCTATTTGGTATACAACGCCATCGTGTAAATCGAACTCAAATTTGCCTACGAATGTCATGCCTGTTTTTTCTAATACTTTAACCGAAGCCACATTGAGTTCCATGGCTCTTCCTACTATTTTTGTCAGTTGCAACTGATGAAAACCATACTCGATACAAGCTTTGGCGGTTTCGGTCGCATAACCTAGGTTCCAATATTTTTTAAAGAATCGAAAACCCAAGTCAACTTCATTCAAATTTGGGGAATATTTCAATCCACACCAACCTATAAATTCATTATTGTATTTTTCAATTACAGCCCAACGACCGTAACCGTTTAGTTCATATTGATTGTAATTTTCCAAAAAAGATTTTGCTTCCATCACATTCCCGAAAGCCTTGTCACCGGTATATTTGATGACTTCTGCATCGGCATTCAAATCATAGAAATGTTGGGCATCAGCAACAGTTAATTCTCGGAGATAACAGCGTTTGGTTTCTATGATGGGTTTCATTATGATGAGGGATTAGTTTATGCAGTGATTAGAAAACTTATCCCTTTTCCCTAATCCCTTATTACTTATTAAATCACATTCACTTCCGCTTCAATCGCGATGCCAAATTCCTTTAAAATAGTGGCTTGTATCTCTCTGGAAACGGCTAAAATTTCTTGTCCGGTTGCGTTGCCGTAATTCACCAAAACCAGTGCTTGATTCTTGTGAATTCCCGCGTCACCAAAACGTTTGCCTTTAAATCCGGCGCGTTCAATGAGCCAACCGGCAGGCACTTTTACTTCGGTTTCCGAAACCACATAATGTGGCATTTCGGGATGCAAAGCGTGGGCTTTTTCGTAATCAGCCTTGGAAATGATTGGGTTTTTGAAAAAACTTCCACTATTGCCGAGTTCTTTCGGGTCGGGCAATTTGCTTTGTCGAATGGCAATTACAGCATTGGAAACATCTTTTAATGTTGGTTCAACCACGTTTTGTTTTTCCAATTCCTTAGTGATATCAC
This sequence comes from Bacteroidota bacterium, assembly GCA_039804545.1. Lineage (GTDB taxonomy): Bacteria > Bacteroidota > Bacteroidia > Flavobacteriales > Flavobacteriaceae > Flavobacterium. Next base: position 1,200 of record JBDLVY010000176.1, read on the forward strand.
CGTAGGAAGTGTTGATTTTATGGTTGCGTTTGGTCAGTTTAAAAACTACTGAAGTGATGACAAATTGGTCTTTGGCTTCTTGTTTAAAAACGCTTTCTCTATAACCAAAACGGCATTCCTCTTTGGTAAAAGTCTTAAGTGTTTGGGTAGCAATATTGACCGCTTCACACGACACAAAAGTATCTTTAATTTCTGTTCCGTAAGCCCCGATATTCTGTACCGGAGTTGTGCCCACATTCCCCGGAATGAGTGACATGTTTTCCAATCCGCCAAAGTTTTGGTCAATGGTCCACAATACAAATTCGTGCCAGTTTTCGCCGGCCATGCTTTCCACCCAAACAAAATCGTCATCTTCTTTTGTGATGCGTTTGCCTTTTAAATCTACATGAATAACCAAGGCTTGAATGTCTTGAGTTAACAACATATTGCTGCCACCGCCGAGTATGAATTTTTTCTGATTGGCGTTTTCACGCAAAACGGTTTTTAATTCTTCAACAGTGTGAACGGCAATAAATTGTTGGGCTTTGGCTTCAATACCGAAAGTATTGTATTTTTTTAAGGAGAAATTATTTTGGATGCTCATCATTTAAAATTAGGCTTACGGTTTACAAAAGTAAACAATCCTTTTAAATGAATTTGTTATAGTAATGTTTTTGCCATTCAAGTTTAGTCTTCGGTTTCCAAAGCTCGGTTTAAAAAATCATTTAAAGGTTTTAACGCTATTAGTTTTTGGGCCACCGTTTTACTAAAATCTTTGTTGGTAAAAAGCGCATCATCAATTTGGGCAGAAGCCGTAAAGCTTTTCAATTTTAAAAATTCAATTGCCGGATGATTCGGGTCGAAATCCTTAGGTGCTTTTTTTAAGGTATTGCTTTCGTCTCGGGTCATTGCTTTGAATTCTTTCTTGAAGTTTTTATCGTTAACAATGGTTTCTAAATCCTCATTGAAATAAGCAATTTCTTTGCGTATTTTCTTCAATTCTTCGGGTTCCGGACACCATACGCCACCGGCGATAAAGCAGTTTCCTTTTTCGAAGTGGATGTAATAACCCGGACTGTTTTTTCTGAATTTATTTTGGGTAAACCAAACGCCCATATTGGTTTTATAAGGCGATTTGTCTTTGGAAAAACGAATATCGCGGTTGATTCTGAAGGTACAGTTTTTAACTTCCAACGGCTCTAAAGTTTTATCCAAGGGTTTCATTTCTGCCAAAAGTGAGGCAATAAAACTGTGGTAGTCTTTTTTGTAGTTTTCATACCTTTTTTTATTGGCATGCATCCAATCGGTATTGTTGTTGGCAATCAAATCTTCTAGGAATTGCAAGGCTTCTTTGGTGATCATACTACAAGTGTTTTCTGAGTTCTTCTTCCGAAATGTATCCTATATTTCGCCACACTTCCTTGCCGTTTTCATAAACAATAATAACCGGTAAACCGTCTAATTTTAATTGGTTAACGATGGTTTTGTTTTCATCGGCATCCAATGAAACAATTTTGATTTGGTCTTTCAATTCTTCCTGCATTTTCAGGAGGTAAGGTTTCATTTTTTGACAAGGTGCACACCATTTGGCATTGAAATCAATCATAACACGCTTGCTTGAATTCACCAATTCGTTGTATTCTTGGTCACAGATTCCTATGATTTTTTCAGTTTTTTGAACATTCCCTGAAGCATTCCATTTCATCATTCCACCGTCTAAATTGTAAACTTCTTTGAAACCCAGTTCAACCAATTTATTAGCGGCTTGTGCACTTCTTCCGCCAACTTTACAATACACAAAAATGGGCTTGGCTTTGTCGTATTGATTGGCTTTGGACACGAAATCATCTGCATTCCAATTTACATTCACGGCATTGTCAATATGTTCGCCACTAAATTCAGCGGGAGTTCTAACGTCTAATAATTGTGGGTTTGGTGTCGAGTTGAGCTTGTCGGCAAAAGTCTTTACATCTATAGTTTTTACCGCCGGAGAAGTTTGTCCTTGACAACTTAGGAATAATAAACTCAACAATAGCAAGGAAAGTAATTTGGATTTCATAAAAGTGTAATTTTTCAGCTAAATTACAAAATAGAACAACACTACAAACTAAATATTTTGTAGGTCTGGTGCGTCGTTTTCACGATGTTTTCTGTGCGTTCCGGATGCGTATCGGAGATGAATAATTGTCCGAATTCTTCATTGTTAACCATTTCGATAATCTTGCTGACGCGGAATTCATCGAGCTTGTCAAAAATGTCGTCAAAAAGCAAAATGGGTTTTTCCCCGCTTTGTTTTTTGACAAAATCAAATTGGGCCAATTTCAAAGCAATCAAAAAGGATTTTTGTTGGCCTTGGGAACCAAACTTTTTAATCGGATAATGGTCAATTTCAAAAGACAAATCGTCTTTGTGCACACCAACAGAAGTATATTGTAATGCTCTGTCTTTGCTGAGATTTTCTTCTAATAATGTCAGCGTGTCTTTCTCAAACAAATCGCTTTGGTACACCAATTGAACGGTTTCAGCAGATTGGGTAATCTCTTGATGGTATTTATTGAAAATCGGAATGAACTCGGTTAAAAATTGTGCTCTCTTGTCGAAAATGGCTTTGCCTAAAAGGTCCAACTGCTCATTATAGATGCTTAAAGTGTCTTTTTCGAATACGTGATTTAAGGCAAAATACTTCAGCAAAGCATTGCGCTGGCTGATGATTTTTTGGTATTGGATGAGTTGTTGCAAATAGGCGTTGTCCAATTGCGAAATCACACTGTCCATAAATTTTCTTCTGGTTTCACTGCCTTCAATGATTAAATCTCTGTCGGCCGGAGAAATAATGACCAAGGGTATAAATCCAATATGGTCAGAAAATTTTTCGTAGAGTTTGCTATTGCGTTTCAGTATTTTTTTTTGGCCTTTTTTTAGGCTGCAGAGAATTTGTTCGGTGCGCTCATTTTTTTCGAATTCGCCATCCACAACAAAAAACTCTTCTCCGTGTTTGATGTTTTGCACCGCCAATGGATTGAAATAGCTTTTTCCGTTGGCCAAATGGTAGATGGCATCGAGTATATTGGTTTTTCCAATACCGTTTTTACCCACGAAACAATTGATTTTGACATCAAATTCGAAGGAGGCATCCGAAAAATTTTTGTAGTTGAGTACTGAAATTCGCTTTAAAAACAATTTGGTTTTGTTTGAAATTAGTGTCTAAACTCTTTATTTATAAGTGAAAAAGGGCGATTTATGGTAGTTCTTTCCCATCATTAAAATAAAGAGGTGTAAATTATTCAAAAATATCGACAAAAATAGCTTTTAAATATGAATAAAAATTTTATTTTTGCGCACACTAAATTAAAAATAGATGGCAACTTTTAACAAAAGAGGATATAAAGCACCAAAAGAAAAAGAGGAAAAATTAGACAACAATTTTATCGAAGACGTAAACGTTGATGAGAAAGACAGTACCACTGCAAAAGCATTTGATACGTTAGACCAATCAGCGTCAAGAGCGGAAGATTTTATTGCCAAAAACCAGAAGTTTATCTTAGGTTTCCTTGGAGCAGTAGTGGTAGCAGTTGTAGGTTATTTTGCTTATGAGAAATTCATAGCAGAACCTAACCAACAAACAGCGGCGGATGAATTATTCGTAGCCCAACAAAACTTCCAAAAAGCGGTTGACGGTGATGTTAAAGCTGATTCATTATTCAATTTAGTATTAAACGGTTCAGAAGGTAAATTTGGGGTAATCAGAATTGCTGAAGAATATTCAGGAACAGATGCTGGGAATTTGGCTAACTATTATGCCGGAATTGCTTACTTAAACACCGGAAAATACGCAGAAGCGATCAGCAGTTTAGAGAAATTCTCTTCAAAAGATGTGATGTTAAGCATTTTGGCTAATGGTGCTATTGGTGATGCTTATGCGCAACAAAATAAACCAAAAGAAGCTTTAGAATTTTATTTGAAAGCAGCTGATGCCAATCAAAATGATTTCACCAGACCAAGATATTTATTGAAAGCCGGAAAAACAGCTTTGGCTTTAGGAAATAAAGCAGACGCTTTAAAATATTTCACTGACATCAAAGAAAACTTCGATGCGACTCCAGAAGGACAACAAATCGACGGTTTGATTGGTTTAGCGCAATAAATCAAAAAATAATATTTTACAAAAGGATTAAGGATGCTATCTTTAATCCTTTTTTATTTTAAACCATAAAAGTATGGCCACAGCAAATAAAAATTTATCCAACTATGATAAAAGTAGCCTTCCGAATGCGAATGACTTTCGGTTTGGGATTGTAGTTTCAGAATGGAATGATCACATTACAAACGGTTTGTATAATGGGGCAGAAGCAGCTTTATTAGACTGTGGTGCTTTACCGGAAAATATTATCCGTTGGAATGTACCCGGAAGTTTTGAACTCGTTTACGGCGCCCAAAGAATGATTGTTACCCAAGAAGTGGATGTAGTGATTACCATCGGTTGTGTGATTAAAGGAGAAACCATGCATTTCGAATTTGTATGCGAAGGCGTAACCCAAGGCATCAAAGATTTGAATGTGCAAACGGATGTGCCGGTAATCTTTTGTTTGTTAACCGATAACAACGAACAACAATCTATCGACAGAAGTGGTGGCATTCATGGAAATAAAGGTACGGAAGCCGCCATCGCCGCGATAAAAATGGCTGAGTTGAGAAGAAAGACGATGTAGTTTTATCACCTTGTCATTATAAAATAGAAGCCTATTCCGTTGTGAATAGGTTTTTTATTTTTAGTCCATTATTAACTAAAAATCCCAATTGTTTTTCCTTAAATTTGCTAACTTCGGTTTTTCTACTGAACACTAATTATTGAACAATAAAATTGTCATTCCCTACTTAATTGGGAACTGAACACTGAACACAAAAGAATGTCGAGCATAATTCAATTACTTCCTGATCATGTTGCCAACCAAATAGCTGCAGGCGAAGTGGTCCAAAGACCGGCTTCGGTAGTCAAAGAACTATTGGAAAATGCCGTCGATGCCAAAGCCACCGACATCAAATTAATCATCAAAGATGCCGGGAAATCATTGGTACAAGTAATCGATAACGGTTTGGGCATGAGTGTCACCGATTCGCGTTTGTGTTTTGAGCGGCATGCTACTTCTAAAATCCGTCAGGCGGAAGATTTATTTTCTTTACACACCAAAGGGTTTCGCGGAGAAGCTTTGGCTTCCATTGCAGCGATTGCCCATGTGGAAATGAAAACCAAGCAAGACCAAGAAGAGTTAGGGATTCACCTTGTCATTGAAGGCAGCAAATTTGTTTCACAAGAACCTGCAGTTTTGCCCAAAGGCACTTCGTTTGCAGTCAAGAATTTGTTTTATAATATTCCGGCCCGAAGAAACTTTCTAAAGTCGGAGACCGTCGAACAACGCCATATAGTAGATGAATTCCAACGTGTCGCCATGGCGCATCCGAACATTCATTTTACGATGTACCACAACGGCAGTGAAATGTTCAACTTGCCGATCTCCAATTTCAGACAACGCATCGTTAATATATTTTCGGGTAAAACCAATGAGAAGTTGGTGCCCGTAAAAGAAGATACCGAGATTGTAAACCTTCAAGGATTTATAGGAAAGCCCGAGTTTTCGAAGAAAAACAGAGGCGAACAATTCTTCTTTGTCAACAATCGATTTATCAAAAGCGGTTATTTGCACCATGCTGTGATGGCGGCTTATGAAGGATTGTTGAAAGACGGCGCACAACCGAGTTATTTTTTATACTTAGACGTGCCGCCACATACGATTGATATCAATATTCATCCGACGAAAACGGAGATTAAGTTTGACGATGAACATGCGTTATATGCGATTTTGCGTTCGGCGATTAAACACAGTTTAGGGCAATTTAATGTCGCGCCCGTATTGGATTTCGACCGCGACCCCAATTTAGACACACCGTATCAATACCAAAATAAAGATGCCGAATATCCTACGATACAAGTCGACAGAAGTTATAATCCGTTTTCAGAAGACAAACAGCCGAGTAAATCTTTTGCTTCGTCTTCCCATTATAAAAAGCCCGAAGCGCAACCGAGTTGGGAAAGCTTGTATGTGGGTTTAAAACAAGCCGGACAAGAGATTGCCGAAATGACTTTTGAAAATAATGAAGCCGTGACTTCTTCTTTATTTGAAGAAAATGAAATCGAACAAGAAGTTAAGCGTACGTACCAAATCCACAAAAAATACATCGTCAGTCCAATCAAATCAGGCATGGTGATTATCAATCAAAAACGTGCGCACGAAAGGGTTTTATACGAAGAATTTTTAACGAGTATGACCGTGCAGCAAGCTTCGAGTCAGCAATTGCTGTTTCCCTTGCAGTTGTTTTATTCTTCAGACGAAGTAGAATTGTTGGCGGAATTAAAAACCTCCTTAGAAAATACCGGTTTTGTTTTTGAAGCCATTGAAGAAGACAATGTCCTGATTTCGGGTTTGCCTGTCAATGTGACCGAAAGTGAGATTTCAATCGTTTTGGAAGAGTTATTGAGTGACTTACAAGACGGGATTCCGGACAATAGTTTTTCCCAAAATGACACCATCGCAAAATCGATGGCCAGAAGTTTGGCGATTAAAACCGGTTCGTATTTAACCGAAAAAGAACAAGAAAATTTGGTGCACAATCTCTTTGCTTGTAAAGAGCCGAATGTGTCACCGTTTCAAAAACCAACTTTCATCACGATGAGTGTGGAAGATTTAGATAAAAAATTCAGCGTATGATGCGAATGACCGAGACTGTTAAACAGTTGCTGATTATCAATATTATATTTTTCATTGGGTCCAATTATGTAGGCGATGTGGCTTACCAATTGTTTTCAGAGTATTATCCGGAAAGTCCTAATTTCAGAATCTGGCAACCGTTGACCTCTATGTTTATGCATGCACAGGTTTATGGAGAAGGAAGTTCTGTTGGGATTACGCATATTCTTTTTAATATGCTGGCTTTGGTTTCTTTTGGAAGTGCTTTGGAGCATTTTTGGGGAGCCAAAAAGTTCATTTTCTTTTATATTTCCTGCGGATTGGGTGCAGCTTTGTTGCATACCGGTGTAAATTATTATCAATACCATCATGCCTTATCTCTTTTACAAGAGGCAAGTGTACCCCAAGAAGTAATAAATGCGCTTTTAAAAGATGGCCAATACAACAATAGTTTGTTAGAGATTGTTCCTTTGTCAACCATAGAAAACATGTACTTTGCCTATAATACACCTTCTTTAGGTGCTTCCGGAGCTATTTATGGTTTGCTCACGGCTTTTGCTTTTATGTTTCCAAATGCTGAATTAGGGCTTATGTTTATACCAATACCGATTAAAGCAAAATATTTTGTACCGGGTTTACTGGCCATAGATTTATTTTTAGGTTTCAAAGGCGGATCCATTTTTGGGAACGGAGGAACAGGAATTGCTCACTTTGCCCACATTGGCGGTGCTTTAACCGGATTTATCATGATGTGGTATTGGAAACGCAATCAGTTTAATAAAAATCGTTGGAATTAAAATTAGTGGTCAGTGTTCAGTAAGAAAGCGTTTAAATTATGAGTATCATTGAAGACATAAAATTTCAATACAGAGTAGGCGGCATTGCCAATAAAGTCATTTATTGGAATGTGGGTATTTTTCTGTTGTCTATACCGTTTTTTTACCAGTTTGCGACAGGTGTTTTTGATTATCCGAGTTGGATAGCCGTTTCCTCTGAACCGAATGTGGTGTTAACCCGTCCGTGGACATTACTTACTTATGCTTTTTTTCACTTTGGATTTTGGCATTTGTTATTCAATATGATGGTGTTGCATTTTGCCAGCCGTTTGTTTCTGACGTTTTTTACCCAAAAGCAATATTTAGGATTGTACCTTT
>JBDLVY010000177.1:0-10730 GCA_039804545.1 Bacteroidota bacterium
GTCTTTGGCGAAAGCCGTATTGGTTTGAATTCGATAATCTCGCTTGCGATGGTCATAATTCATAATGCCGGTTTCATATTGGTTTTCAAGACACTGAAACATTTCAATAATGTGACGCGTGTGTTCGCCAATCGTAGCATTGCTCAAGTCGTGACAAGGAGAACAATAGTCTTCGTTTGAAAGTTGTGAGACCAAAACTGACAATTCATTAAGGGCTTTAAAGATGGCCGGAATGAGCATATTTTAGTTTTTGTTTGTTATTTCTATTAGTAACGATTTTGGTCAAAAAAGGTTATCTATACTTTAAATCGCAACAAATCCGGAATTTTATTTCGCTCTGTATACACCAAAAGCAAACAGCTTATTAAAGTGATTACAGCCAAAACAAATAACGTTCCTCCATCATTTTTCACTTCGATTCCTAAGACAAATATATGAGAAAAAATAGCGCCTAACATGGTGCCTAATCCTAAAAGTGCGCCAAGCAAGGTTGTTCTTGGAATTAAAATTAAAATGGAAGCGATTAATTCAACCACACCTGAACCAATTCTGCCAAAGGGTTCAATGCCTAAAGTTTGAAAAATATACACACTTTCTTCGGCGCCGGTGAATTTAAAATACAAAGTTTGTAAAAGGATAATCACTGCAGTGAGTTTGATGATCCAAAGGATAATTGGGTTTTTCATGAGTTAGATTGTTAGATTATTAGACGGTTATTAGTTAGCATTAAATTTCTTCCAGTTGGCATCGGCTTTTTTCTTCAAATTAACTTCATCTTTATTCCAAGATTTCAAAGTATTGTTGAAATAGGCATTGTAAAACAAATACAGTTTGCCGTCGAGAATTTTAAAGGTTTCCGGATCTACTTCCACCTTTTTGCCATAATCGCCCATCGCAAAAGCACACCAACCGCCATATTGTGGTTCGTAACCCGATGGATTTTTAACGAAAGCTTCTTTGTTGGCTTGAGAAGAGAAATGATAAGTTACTCCTTCATAAGTTGAAGCCAATGCTGTTTTGCCTTTTACCGCTTTTTTCTGCGTAAAATAGGCTACAGGATCATAACCTTGAATGGCTACTTTGTTTTCAAGATTGAATTCTTTGATTCTTTTTGCGGGAGATTGTGCAAAGCCTACAGCATTTGACAATAAGACTAATAAAAGTAAAATGGTTTTGTTCATGAGTGAAATTTTAAATTATCTAATTTGATAAAGCAAAAGTATGGCGTCATATAAAGTAGTTTTGTCGGTTAGTTTACAATTGAGGCAAAATAATTTTAAAACTTCGAAATATCTTCAATAATAATTTCCTTTCGACCATAATGCATCAAGCCGTTTTCTTCTAACTCGTTCAATAAAACAGTAGCGGTTTGGCGTGAAGTACAAATGATTTGCGCAATGTCATTTTGTGTCAGATAGTTTTGAATTGTTATTCTATTGCCTTCTTTTTTGCCCTCTCGTTCTGCCCAATCTTTGATAAAAGTGAGCAATCTTGTTTTGGCATCTTTGGAAACCAAATTGGCGTAACTATTTTTAACACGTTTTAATTTTAGCCCTACAAGCTTAGTGTAAGACAGTGCCAAACTCGGATTGCGCAACAACAAATCTTCAAAATCCGAGAGTAAAAAACTGCAAATAATAATGTCATCGGTCAAGGCTTTGGCGTATTCGTTAGAATTTCTGTCGCTATCTAATTCGAGTTCCCCAAACAAATCGCCTTTTTCGATGATGTCTTTGATGGTTTCGTTGCCGTCTTCATCGACAGAGACAATTTTGATGTTGCCTTTTTTAAGTAAAAAAACACGCGGTACATCTGAAGAAGAAAAATAAATGACATCGCCTTTATTGGCTTTTTTAAAACCGGTGATTATGCACAACTGTTTGATTTGGTTCATACTTAAGGTCCAAAACAATTTGTGATCGCGGAGATACCAATATTTTAATTCTTCATACATGGGGTAAAAATATAAATTTTATCCAATAAAAAACCCTTTCAGTAATCACACTAAAAGGGTTTTTTAATTTATTAACGATTTGTTTAAGAAACCAAACCTCTAGAAATTACAATGCGTTGGATTTCTGAAGTTCCTTCATATATCTGAGTAATTTTAGAATCGCGCATCATTCTTTCTACGTGGTATTCGGCTACGTAACCATTTCCACCGTGAATTTGCACGGCTTCATTGGCTACTTCCAACGCAATTTCAGAAGCATATAATTTCGCCATAGCGCCAGAGTGTGCAATGTCTTTTCCTTCATCTTTTTCGCAAGCCGCTTTCATGATTAGCAATTTGGCTGCGGTGATTTTCACAAACATATCGGCCAATTTGAACGCAATGGCTTGGTGTTTGAAAATTTCTTTACCAAAAGCTTTACGTTCTTGTGAATATTTTAGGGCCAATTCGTATGCACCGGTTGCAATTCCCAATGCTTGAGAAGCAATCCCGATTCTTCCGCCGTTTAAGACATTCATGGCAAAGTTGAATCCGAAACCGTCGGCACCAATTCTGTTTTCTTTTGGCACTTTGACATCGGTAAACATTAACGAATGAGTGTCGCTTCCGCGGATACCCATTTTCTTTTCTTTGGGACCAATTTCAAATCCGGCCCAACCTTTTTCTACGATAAAAGCATTGATGCCTTTGTGTCCTTTTTCGACATCAGTTTGTGCCATTACTAAATACGTTGAAGCAGTTCCACCGTTGGTTATCCAGTTTTTGGTTCCGTTTAACAAATAGTAATCGCCCATATCTTTGGCAGTCGTTTTTTGCGAAGAAGCATCACTTCGGGCTTCTGGTTCTGACAAACAGAAAGCACCAATTACTTCACCTTTCGCCAAAGGCACTAAATATTTCATTTTTTGTTCTTCCGAACAGTACTTTTCCATTCCGGCACACACCAGTGAGTTGTTCACCGACATGATTACCGCAGCAGACGCGTCCACTTTGGCTATTTCGGTCATCGCCAAAACATAAGAAACACTGTCTAATCCAGCGCCACCATATTTTGGATCTACCATCATACCCATGAATCCTAAATCGGCCATCATTTTCACTTGCTCGGTAGGAAATTTGGAGTGTTCGTCTCTTTCTATTACGCCGGGTAACAATTCTGCTTGAGCAAAATCTCTTGCGGCTTGTTGAATCATTAACTGCTCTTCGGTTAAATTAAAATCCATAAATTGTAACGATTATGTTTGTTGTTTCTTTAATTTTGGTGTGCAAAAATAGGATATAAAAGTTAAAATTTCAAACGTTTTCGTAAATTTAGCCAATGTTGAAAGAAAGTTATACCGTTATCGGCGTTATGTCGGGCACATCGTTGGATGGCGTTGATTTGGCACACATTCATTTTACGGTAATTGACCACAAATGGCAGTATGAAATCCTAGAGAGTGAAACCATATCTTATAGTGAGAATTGGTTAAACAAATTACGAACTGCCGTTGATTTTTCCATAACCGAGTTGACACAACTTAATAAAGACTACACCACTCTCCTTGGCAACATCATCAAAGACTTTATCCAAAAACATAACATTAGAAATCTGGATGCCGTTTGCAGCCATGGTCATACGATTTTGCACCAACCGCAAAATGGTTACACTTTACAAATTGGCAATCTAAAAGAAATTGCCACCATTGTGGGCGAAACCATCGTTTGTGATTTCCGCGTGCAAGATGTAAAACTCGGCGGACAAGGCGCGCCATTGGTACCGATTGGTGACCGAATTTTATTCTCTGATTATGATTATTGTTTGAATTTGGGTGGCTTTTCGAATGTATCCTTTGAGCAAGAGGGCAAACGCATTGCTTTTGACATTTCACCGGTAAATACCGTTTTGAATTTTTACGCGAATAAATTAGGCTTAGCCTACGATGACAAAGGCAATATTGCGCGTTCGGGAGAAACCGACATGACCTTATTAGAAGAACTTGACAGTTTATCTTACTATCAAAAACCTTATCCAAAATCGTTGGGATTTGAATTTGTTAAAACCAATGTATTGCCTTTAATGGAAAGTTACGACTTAAGTATTGAAGACAAAATGCACACTTTTATCAAACACATTGCCAAGCAAACGGCTTTTGCTTTACCTAACCGAAGAGGCAATATGTTGGTTACCGGAGGCGGAGCTTACAACACTTTTTTATTGGAAAGCATGCAAAATTACTTGCCGGAATTAACACTTGTTGTCCCTGATGCAAAAACTTTAGAATACAAAGAAGCTTTAATTTTTGCTTTGCTTGGTGTGTTGAAATTAAGGAAAGAGATAAACGTATTGAGTAGTGTGACCGGTGCTAAGAAGGATCATTCGTCGGGAAAAATATATCAGCAGTAATTTTTATTGTAGTATGAAAATCGATTAATGCAGTGACGTTTTTACATCCGTAATTCCTAATTCCCAATTCGTAATTTTCAAATTCCTATATTTGCACCACAAATTAAATTACAATCTAACTTAAACTAAAAATCTGAAGTCAGCTCAGATTAAAGACAATGAAAGACTTATTAAAAAAATTCGAAAACAAAGAACCTGAAATCATATTCAACTGGAAAGATGCCGAAACAGAAGCCGAAGGATGGACAGTAATCAATAGCCTTCGTGGCGGTGCTGCCGGTGGCGGAACCCGAATGAGAAAAGGACTGGACATGAATGAAGTTTTGTCTTTGGCCAAGACTATGGAAGTGAAATTCTCTGTTTCAGGTCCGGCAATTGGTGGTGCAAAATCAGGCATCAATTTCGACCCGAATGACCCGCGCAAAAAAGGCGTTTTACAACGTTGGTACAAAGCGGTTTCTCCTTTATTAAAAAGCTATTACGGCACTGGTGGTGATTTGAATGTAGACGAAATCCACGAAGTAATTCCGTTTACTGAGGAATGTGGCGTTTGGCATCCGCAAGAAGGGGTTTTTAACGGACATTTCAAACCAACAGAAGCGGATAAAATCAACAGAATAGGACAATTGCGTCAAGGTGTAATTAAGGTAATCGAAAACCCAAAATTCTCTCCCGATGTATTAAGAAAATATACCGTTGCTGATATGATTACCGGTTTTGGCGTTGCCGAAGCGGTGCGTCATTACTATAACATATACGGTGGCGATGTAAAAGGCAAAAAAGCCATTGTGCAAGGTTTTGGAAATGTAGGTTCGGCGGCAGCTTTTTATTTGGCCGAAATGGGTGCCAAAGTAATCGGAATCATCGACCGTGATGGTGGCGTGATTAACGAAGAAGGTTTTTCGTTTGAAGAAATCAGAATGATGTTCTTAAACAAAGACGGCAACAAATTGGTAGCCCAAAATATGATTCCGTTTAATGAAATCAATGAAAGAATCTGGACGCTTGGGGCTGATATTTTTGCACCTTGTGCCGCTTCAAGATTAGTTACCAAAGAGCAAATAGACAACTTAATTGCCAATGGCTTAGAGGTGATCTCTTGTGGTGCGAATGTACCGTTTGCCGACAAGGAAATATTTTTTGGCTCGATTATGGAAGAGACAGACAGTAAAGTAAGTTTGATTCCCGATTTTATTTCGAATTGTGGTATGGCGAGGGTTTTTGCTTATTTTATGGAGAAAAAAGTACAAATGACAGACGAAGCCATTTTCTATGACATTTCGGAAACGATTAAAAAAGCCTTGGACAAAGCACACGCTTTGAATGCTGACAAGAAGAATATCAGCGCGACTGCCTTTGAAATTGCATTGAAACAATTAGTTTAGTAAAAAAATTACAGCGAGGTTTACACAATATTTACTACTTTTAAACGTTATTACTAAAACGAACAAAAGAATAGTTATGAGTTTTGAACTATCCAATGACGATAAAAAATCCTTAGCCATTACGACCGTAGTGTATGCTTTACTGATTCTTTTACTTTTCTTATTGCGTTTTTGGCCTCCGTCTGACATGAAAATCATGGGCGGTGGTGGCGGTGGCGGCATCGAAATGAACTTTGGCGACAGCGATTACGGCATGGGCGATAATTACCAAAGCGAAGTCTTAAATGTAAAAGACGAAGCTAAAGTTGAGCCAACGACAACTTCACCCGAAGACAACATCATTTCAGATGACAATAATGATGAAGATACTAATGTAGCCATTCCCAAAAAAGACATTAAAAAAACACCAACGCCAGTCGTTCCTAAAAAAGACCCGCCAAAACCAACACCTGAAAAACCAAAAGTTTCTAAAAATGCCAATGACGCTTTATCGAGTATTTTAGGCAATAAAGGTGGCGATGGAAATGACGGAAAAAGTGGCAATAAAGGAAGCGCTAACGGAAACCTAAACTCAAACGGTTATTACGGTAACGGCAGCGGAACAGGTTCTGGCGGCGGAAACGGCTCGGGAACCGGAACCGGAAGTGGTTCGGGTACCGGCTCAGGAAATGGCAGTGGAAATGGTGGCGGCAACGGAAGTGGTTCAGGGTATTCTTTAGGAAACCGAAAAGCCTTGAGCAAACCACAACCCGATTATACTTGCCAAGAACAAGGAAGAGTGGCCGTGCAAGTTACTGTTGATAGAAATGGAAATACCGTTAGTGTAACAGCGGGAGTTCAAGGCACAACCAATACCGCCAAATGTTTACTCGACCAAGCCAAAATTGCTGCAATGAGCACCAAATGGCAAGCGGACAGCAGTGCTCCGGAAAAACAAGTCGGCAAAATTATTTATACTTTCAGTTTGAACTAAACATAAAAAAATCCCACCTTGTTCCAAAAAACGAGATGGGATTTTTCTTTTATACTGTTGGCGATTACCAACCATCAGCTTTCTTTTTCTTATCCATAAAAGTGACTAGACTTTTATTTAATTCATTGAAAAGAGTTTCATAAGCTGCGGGAACGTCATCTTTATATTTTTTTAAACTTCCGTCTTTGTTATAGTATTCGGAAAAGTCATTTAAGTCATGCGTTACCACAGTTGTTGAATTGTTAGGTTTCTCGGTTAAACCAACGGCTTCAAACTTAAATTTGCCTTCTTTAAAACTAATTTCAATGGTAAAAGTGCCATAAGTACAAACATTAGTTCCGCCGGCTTTACTGCAAAGGAAATTCTCTTTTCCGCCTTCAACCGTTATTTTTTCTCCTTCGACTGAAGAAACTATTTTAAATCCTTTTTTACTATTCTCTTTGACCCACGCCAAGGCTAAATTGTAAGTATCTTTAGCCGAACCTTCATAAGTGGTTACGATAAAATCGGTTAATCCTTCTTTGGAAAACTTGAATTCGGTGTCTTGGGCAAATGTTGAGACCGAGATAAAGGCCATCAACAACAACGTTTTTATTTTCATTATCATTATTTTAATTTTAGTTCGGACTCGTGGCGATAACGAACTTGAGTTTGTTCTTCACGCCTATTTGCAAAACATCTACTAAGTCTTGGACTTGCATCGTAGCCGGAATTCTAATCACAACGGTTTGTTGTTTTTCGGGATCCATTTTAGACAATAATTTGTCTTCCAATTGACCAAAATCTACTTCTTCTTTGTCTATAAAAAATCGCTTCTCTTCCGTTACCGAAAGCGTGATTAATTGCTTGTTGGTCTTCTCATTCGTTTTCGATTTGGGCAATGTCATTCGGATAACATTGGGATTTGCCAAAGTTGAAATGATTAAGAAAAACAACAATAAGAAGAACATAATGTCGCTTAACGAAGAGGTCGCGACTTCTGCATGAAATCGTTTATTTCGCTTTATGGCCATTTGGTCTTTGAATTATGTTTACAAATTCTAATACTTGTTTTTGAATCGACAAGGAGAAACCGTCAATTTTCCCGTTGAATAAGTGATAAGCACTGTAAGCTATAATACCTACAATCAATCCGGCACCACTACTGATCATCTTTTCGTATAAACCTCCGGAAATATTTCCGATACTAATATCTTCAGTCACCGAAATACTATAGAAAATTTTAATTACTCCTGAAATCGTACCGATAAATCCTAAAGTTGGGGCAATACCGGCAATCAAACCCAATTGACCTAATCTTTTTTCCATATAACCAATTTCGATATTGGCCGCACGCTCCATATTCGATTCAATCTCATTGATATGTCTTCCAATAGTAAGCACACCTTCTTTTAAAATATTCCCTTGAGCGGCACCACTTCTTTCGGCAGCCATTACCGCCATGTCAATATTGGCATTATTTAAATGATTTCGCACATCCAACATCAAATGATTATCAATTTTTGCCGCTTTGTGAATATAGATAAAACGTTCAAAGATGATATACAGCGTATAAAAAAGCAAAAGCGCAATCGGAATCAGGAAAAGTCCGCCTTTGGTAATAAACTCTAAAACAGATACTTCATTCGTTAGAGCTGCATTCGCAGTGTTAGCAGTTGGAATGGCTTGCGCTAAAGTATCAACTTGCAACTGTAAAAATGTACTAATCATATTTATTAAATTTTGGGCTATTAATTCTGAAAATAATTTCAAATTTGTATTGACCTTACGGGCATCACAATATACAACGAAAAAAAAATTAAAAAAGTATATCAAAACTTATTTTTTCCTAAAATTATGAACTATCAAGAAACCCTGGATTGGATGTTTACCCAACTGCCGATGTATCAAACACAAGGTGCCACGGCCTATCGAAAAGACATTACCAATACGGTTTTATTGGCCAATCATTTAGGCAATCCCGAAAAGGATTTGAAGTGCATACACGTAGCCGGAACCAATGGAAAAGGGTCCACTTCGCACCTACTCGCTTCGGTTTTGCAAGAAGCCGGTTATAAAGTTGGGTTATATACTTCGCCTCATTTAAAAGATTACCGGGAACGAATTACCATCAACGGCCAACCCATTTCGGAAGAGTATGTTTGTGACTTTATCAACAAGAATAAGTCGTTTTTTGAAACCAATGCTTTGAGTTTTTTTGAAATGAGTGTCGGATTGGCTTTCGAATATTTTGTTAAAGAAAAAACAGACATCAACATAATAGAAGTTGGCATGGGCGGAAGATTGGATTCTACTAATATCATCACGCCTTTAATTTCTGTGATTACTAATATTGGTTTTGACCACACCCAATTTTTAGGCAATACCCTCGAAGCCATAGCTTTTGAAAAAGCCGGCATCATCAAACCTAATATTCCTGTAGTTATCGGCGAATATAGAACAGAAACCAAACCTGTTTTTGAAGTAAAATCCCAAAATTCGAATTCCGAAATTTATTTTGCTTCAGATATAGTTCAGGAAGATTATCCTTCAGCCTTGTTGGGTGATTATCAATTGCACAATAAAAAAACAGTAGTGCAAACTTTAAAAGTGTTGCAGGAAAAACAACTACTTTTAGTATCCGAAGAAAATATCAAAAGTGGCTTTTTGAATGTGATTAAAAACACCAATCTTCAAGGTCGTTGGCAACAATTAGGTGAAAATCCAAAAATAATTTGCGACACGGCACACAACGCTCATGGTCTGTCGATTGTTTTAAACCAATTGAAAAAAGAAAAATTTGATCAATTGCATATTGTTTTAGGACTTGTCAATGACAAAAACTTAGAAGAAATCCTGCCATTATTCCCGAAAAATGCAAAATATTATTTTTGCAAACCCGATATTTCTCGTGGTTTAGAGGCGGAGATTCTGGCAGCAAAAGGCGGAGATTTTGAACTTAAAGGCGAAATATATAATTCTGTTTCAAATGCTTATGCGGATGCTACTAAAAACGCAACGCCTGATGACTTTATTTATGTAGGCGGAAGCACTTTCGTAGTGGCAGAAATTTTGTAATTTTTTTCCATTTTAATTTGCAGAATCAAAAAAACGGTCTATATTTGCACTCGCAATCAAGCGCAAGACGGGCGATTAGCTCAGTTGGTTCAGAGCATCTCGTTTACACCGAGAGGGTCGGGGGTTCGAATCCCTCATCGCCCACCGAGAAAAACCGAAACGAAAGTTTCGGTTTTTTTATTTTACAGCCATGTCAAAAGCTCGCTTTTGTAAGTGGATGTAAAATAAAAAAAACAATCACGGCGAGTCAGCCGTGTTTTAGTTTTTTTCGTTTAGGGCACACCAAATTGGGATCAACCTAGGTAATCCTAATTACCAATGATTTATAGCAAACTAAAGTTCGCATACCTGAAGCCCACTGGGCTTCCTCCTCTTAATATCAAATCTCATCGCCCACCGAGAAAAACCGAAACAAAAGTTTCGGTTTTTTTATTTTACAGCCATGTCAAAAGCTCGCTTTTGTAAGTGGATATAAAATAAAAAAACAATCATGGCGAGTCAGCCGTGTTTTAGTTTTTTTCGTTTAGGCACCCCAAATTGGGATCTCCCCAGGTAATCCTAACCAAAGTAAACTTTCTTTTATTTTTAGGAGCAAACCATCCTGCTTTTCTTCACTACCGCTCCCGCTATCCGTTGCAATCTCTTCGAGGATTTCCACTCCTATCGGGGCTAATTACACGCTTCGATTTTCTATCATAAAAAAAGCCACTCAATCGAGTGGCTTTTTTTTATAAATCTATTGTTTATCGTTTCAATGAGAAGTGTGCTTTAAATTGCTTCATCACACCCTGCTCCGGGAAGTCTACCGTAAACCAATAATCGGTTGATGGTAGGGGTTTTCCGTTGTAAGTTCCATCCCAACCTTCACTTTGGTTACTCGCGCTTAATTGTTTTAAAAGCTTACCGTAACGGTCAAAAATGTAAATCGTAGTTTGTTCAGCAAAATTAGACAAGCCTACCACATTCCAAGTATCA
>JBDLVY010000178.1:0-4105 GCA_039804545.1 Bacteroidota bacterium
AGTGTTCCGGTAAATGTTTGGTTTAAATCATGTGCAGTAGAAGCAAAAGTTGACTCTTCTACAGTTGCATTTGGAGTTAAGGTTTATCCAAACCCATCATCAGAGAACTTCAACTTTAGCTTAACAACGTCAAGTCAGGATAAAGTAGGTGTTGTAGTTTATGATATGACTGGAAAAATGATTGATCAAAGAGAAGTTAGCCCAAGTCAGGTGTCTGATTTACAAATTGGTGATCATTATCCTTCAGGAGTATATAACGTTATCGTGACACAAGGTAGTGAGGTAAAAACACTTCGTGTAGTCAAAAGATAATTACCTTTAGGTTTTAATAGAAACCCTCTCTGTAAAAAGAGAGGGTTTTTTTATTGGTAGCAAATCGTCATAAATAATCATTTGCATTCAACAGATTTCATTGGACTTTAGTTTGACAGACACGGGTGGTTGTTATAAATCTACGTTTCCCATCGCTATAACTTTCGGTTCAAACTTCACCTTTGTATAAGTTATTCGAGAAAATAAAGGAAAGTTATCGGCGAAATTTGTGTGGAAACGTTCGCTTTAAAAAAAGTAGCACAAAAAATATTGCAAAAAATAAAGTGTAAAGAAATTTTGTCCCGATGGGTTTTGTGGAAAAGAAGCCGGAAAAAGAAGCCTCGAATGTTTGTGAATCCTTTGTGTTCTACTGTAATTCAACATATAATACCGAAGTTATATCAGTCTTTCACACAAAAATGAATTTAGTGGTGAGTTCAAGTTTGCATTTCGCATTTCTTTTCTTTAACAGAAAATAATCGATTCCTAAGTTCGCAACCTTACTAAGAGCAGGAACGTTAAGTGATATTGGTATTATTTACTGAAAGAAGGTAAGATTTAGTTCGTTTTTCTTTGTTTTTTTATAATTATCAACACTAAATAATTAGACCTATCGTGCCGCAGCTTGTGACAGTTGCGAAGATTTATTACTGATGATACCAAAGTTAAAATTACTTTTTTGAATTTTCGCAGAAAATTCGGAAAATACCCAAGCCAAGCAATTGTTACAAACTGCTGTTATGTGCTGGCGTTCCTATTATCTTGGTTTGAAAACTTTTCCATAAACTTTTCCATTTCTGTTTCAGCGCAAACTACCTCGGTTGTTTTCTTAGAGGATTCGTTGTGGTTTAACCCGCAAACTATATCAACACTTTTTGTAGCAATTTTTCTGTAGCAATTTAATTTGCCACAAATTTTTTGCTACAAATTTTTCGCAAACATTTCAAGTCTCTGTTTTTCGCAAACAAAGTCACGTTCTTCAGAACCTTTATGAGTTCTGATTTATACTGATTTATTTTTTTTTTAGAAAGTTGAGCTTGATTTCAGAGGTAATAATTTCTTGAATTCACTTTGGAACGCTAGCTTATAACTATTAATTTAAATAGTTTTTATTCAAATATGTAATGGTTAAGGTTGATTTCTATAACTTCTTTAGAATTAAAGTCTTATTTCTTTCATAAAAATAATAAAAAACGTACAAATAAAACATTAAAATGTATATAATCGTTAAAAAATGCATTTAATCGATAAAAAATTTGGTTGGTACTCTTTTTTTATACTATTTTTGACTGTTGATTTATTTGAATAAGTTAGAATCTGTTATAAAGTGGTTAAAAACGCACAAAAATTGAACTTTATCGATTTTATTGAACTGCCAACGATTTTATTTGATTCTAATATTACTTTTAGATCAACTTTGTCAAAAAACAAATTAATATTAATAACCTACAGAATATTATGAGAAATTTTTTAAAAATGCCTAAATCTACAAAACTTCGAAACCGGCTGTTATTGCTGCTTGTTTTTATTTTTGGAGTAAATGTTGCAGAAGCGCAAGTTACCACACTTCAAGATTGGTCTAAAATTTATGAAGGTACCAGCACTTCAGCCCAGACTTCAACATTAAACATTCCAGCCGGTAGTGGTACTAACAGATTATTGGTTGTAGCATTAGCCTCCACTTTGCGAGCTAATGGTACCAATACAGTTACGTTAACTTACGGTGGAAGATCATTTACCTCAGCAAATGGTGATTTATCAACAAGCAGCCGTCAACACACCGCTATTTATTATTTAAAGGAATCTGATATTGATGCTGCAACCAGTACAACATTATCGGCAAGAGTTCAAACAAGCGGAAATATTGTTGAAACAACAGTTTGGGTTGTAGTATTTGATTATGTTGATCAATCATCGCCAATAACTAATTCAAGAAATCTAAATAGTTCATCTACTGCCACAACCTTTACTTTTGGATCAAACCTTACTATTAATTCTGGTGATCAAGCGGTTATTGTGGCAAACTCTTGCAGAACTGGGAGTAATAGCTCAAGGATTTTTAGTGCTTATAATAACTTTACCTTAGTTGATGAAACATCTGGTAATTATAATCCCAGTGGTTCTAGCAATGATATTGGAACTACAATGGGGGTTTTTAATTATTCTACAATACCAACATCAAATACAAGTACTAATGGTTCTATCACATTAGATGGTTCGTCTTTGCCATCAATGACAGGCGTTAGTATCAATGGTTGTACCCCAGCAACAGCTGATGCGGGCAGTGCTTTAACAGCTATTTGTCAAGGTGGAACTTCTGCGGCATTAGGTGGTAGTGTGGGCGGTTCTGCAACAGGAGGTACTTGGTCTTCAAGTGTTTCCGGTGGAGCTTTTACCCCAAATGCAACTAATTTAAATGCAACTTGGACGCCACCGGCAAATTATTCCGGAACGGCTACACTAACACTTACTTCATCGGGAGGTTCTTGTGGAGTGGCAACAGCTTCTAAAACTTTAGTTGTTAATCCAATTCCTACTGCTTTAACTGCAGTTTCCACTGTCGCTTCAATATGTTCAGGGTCTCCTTTTGGTTTAACTTCAACTGCCACTTCTAATTCAGGAACTGCCGTAACTTTAATTGATGAAAATTTCAATAGTACACCTTCGGGTTGGACTACAGTAAATAATAGTACTAATGGTACAATTGCTGATGCAGCATGGACTTTGCGTCCGAACGGCTATGTGTATTCATCCGTTACATACAATAGTAATGATGCAACTCAATTTTATTTTAGCAATAGCGACAGTCAAGGTAGCGGCGGAACCACGGCAACAATTTTACAATCTCCAACATTCAGTACAGTTGGACTTGCTTCTGCAAATTTAAATTTCTTTCATTATTACAGAGATTATGATGGTGCCGATTTCGCCTATGTAGAAATTTCTACCAACGGAACAAATTGGACTGCTTTAAAAACATATACTAGTACTCAAGGTACTGCTAATGGTTTTCTTTTGGAAACCGCAAGTTTAGGATCTTATCTTAATCAGCCTACTGTTTCAATTCGATTCAGATATGCAGCTGTTTGGGCTTATTACTGGGCTATCGACAATGTGTTGGTTACAGGAAACTATACCACAGCTCCCGCAGCCACATTTGAATGGGCTTCAACGCCTACAGGATACACTTCTTCAGTACAAAATCCTACTGGAGTGTCTCAAACTGCTTCAAGTGTTTATACTGTGACCGCAACAAATTCTTTTGGGTGTTCTGCCACTGCCAGCACACCTTCTGTACAATTAACACCTGCAACTGTTGGAGGTTCGGTTTCAGGATCTGCCTCTGTTTGTTCAGGCAATACTAGTGGTCTATTAACCTTATCTAATCATATAGGAAGTGTGGTTCGTTGGGAAAGTGCTGTGAATCCGTTCACTACATGGTTGCCAATTGTAAATACTAATACAACTTACACTAGTGATTCTTTAACAGAAACAACCAGATTTAGAGCTATTATCCAAAGTGGAGACTGTGTACAAGCTAATTCGTCTTCAGCAACCATAACCGTGACAGCAGCGCCATCCGCTGGTACATTAAGTGGTACCCAAGCTGTTTGTATAAATGGCACTACTACTTTTGATTCAACGGTATCTGGCGGTGCTTGGTCATCAGGTAATACTGCTGTGGCCACCATCAACAGTTCAACCGGAGTGGTAACACCCGTTGCTGCAGGAACTGCTACTATGACATATACAGTAACAGGAACAGGAGGTTGTTCAAATGTTTCAGATACGA
>JBDLVY010000179.1:0-4175 GCA_039804545.1 Bacteroidota bacterium
TTAATTCGTCGTCAAAAATTACGGTTGAAATTTCGTTTTCTTTGACATACAAATTGATTTCGTCTATTTTTCCGGTACCCAAAAAAGTTTTTGGATTGGGCTTGTCCATTTTTTGCCAAAAGCGCTTCACCACTTGTCCTCCAGCTGTAAAGGTTAAAAACTCTAATTCGTCTAAATATTCCGTTAATTTATCCTCGGATTGACTCTGAGTAACGATACCTACAATGGCAGTTTTTTCGAAATTTAATACTTCTTTTTCTAGCATAACTTTGAATGAGCGACAAATTTAATCATTTGCATTTACTTATTCCGTTAAATCCGCAACGTATCGACTTTCAAAAATTAAACAACGATTTATATTGAAAATAGCGCTGCTTCGATCGTACTAATTAATTGTATTTTGGATCGTAATCCACCATCCATTCGATGCCATATTTATCTCTAAACATTCCGAAATAGGAACCCCAAGGACTGTCGCCAATCGGTATTTCAACTGATCCGCCTACTGAAAGTCCGTTGAAAATGTGATCTGCTTCTTCTTTACTTGCTGCACTGATAGCTATTTTGCTTCTGTTTTCGTTTTCATTGGTTTTGCCTAATATTTCAGGAACATCATTGCCCACTAAAACAGAGGTGCCAATCGGCAAGGCAATGTGCATTATTTTGTCGGCTTCATGTTCTGCTACAGGAAACTCGGGACTCGCCAAGGCAGAGAAACGCATGACCATGGCGAATTCTCCACCGAAAACGGATTTGTAAAAAGTAAAGGCTTCTTCGGCATTGCCATTGAAGTTGATATGAGGATTGATTTTTGCCATGTTTTTGTTTTTAGAATGAATTTCAAAAATAATAAATTTCAAGCCGGGTTATTATTTATCTCCATAAATCTGTACGTCGTCTATTTGGAAAGCTCCGTCAAGGGTTACCGTTTTTCCAGAACCGGTATACCGAAAACCAATGTTGACTTTCCCCGCATAGGAAGACAAGTCAATTCCGCCTGAACCCACAAATTGATACCATGGCGTGGCTTGCGTTGGCAATTTTGCCTTAAGTGGAATCCAGGTTGCGGTCGCCACATTTATTCCGTCAAAATCGTTTGAAATAAAAATTTCTAAGGCGTTTAATGGCGAATCTACATCCAAGTGGTGTTGTGCTGTGCGAAACGTTAACAGTTCGTTTTTGTATTCGTCTAAATCAATTTTGGGAGTTATTAACCAGCCAATATTGGAAGTTACTTTGGTCCCGCTAATGGCATATTCGGCACAACCATTACCGGAAAATACAGCGCCTTGCCAGTATAAACTTCCTGTTTGTACTATATTTGTCCATCCCGCCAAGTTGATGTTGGTATTGTTTTCAACCGTTTCAAAATTTTCTGTGAAAAAGGGGGTATTGCGCTTACCGGATAAATTGACGTCTTTTTCAGATCGGGCAACCAATTGATAATCGGTTCCATATTTAGTCAAAACTCCTTTTACTGTCCCGCTACCAATTGGAATTTCTTTGGTTGAAAAATCTGCAAAACTGCTGGTTCTAAAATAGATTTTGTTACCCAATTTATCTTCTAAATTCCAGTTAGTGCCCCCGCCGACATCATTACTGCTTTCATAATAATGCCTTCCAATGGCGTCGCCAGAGAATTGGACATCTACCACTTCGACCAAGGTATTGATATTGGAATCGGTCATTAATTCACCAACACCAACTTTTTTGGTTAAGTAGCTTTCGCTTAAATTGGTACAAGAGGATAGCAATACTTTTTTATAAACATTAGGAGAAAGTCTTCCCACACCTCCTTCGTTGAACGAACTGACGTAAATATTTCCTATTCGTAAACCCCCATAATAAACATCGGTGTATAGATCTTTGAGATGAATGTACACTTTGTTGCCCAATCGATAATCAATGTAGGTATTGCTCACATCAACCGGTACGCTAAACCCAATGGCTGGCTGTGATGTGGTTGCTAAAGTTTGGAATGAAATGGTTTTGAAAAAGTTGCCATGTTCGTCGGTTGAAATTACATAGGCCTCAATAATGTCGTCGTATTTATACGGTGCTACAATCGCGTCTGCAGCTTCGCGAACTTCAGCTACGGTTCGGTTTACGGTAAGGTAGGGTTGGTTACATTCTAAGGGAGGAAGTGCCGGTTCCTCTATAATACAACTTGAGAAAAGCAGGATCAAAAAAACACAAAACGAGGGATTTGAAAAAAAGAGTTTCATCATAATTTGGGATTTATAGTTGAATAGAAAGGCTCACAAAATAGGTTCTTCCGTAGCCATAGAAATAGTTGTTGCCAAAATTGGGTGTTCCGCTAGATACATCTTGGTTTCGTTGTCTAAAATTGGCATTTCGAGCTTGTTCGAAACCGCCCGTTTTAAAAGTAGTGTTCAAAACGTTGTTCACACTACAAAACAAATTAAGGTTCTTTTTTAAAATTCGCCATGACTTTCCACCAACTACATTTAATAGCATAACAGGGGCCAACTCTTCTTGTTTTAGCAAGACTTTAGCGCGTTCTTGTGTAGCTTCCGGAAAAGGAAATCCACTTACAGGATTCGTAAAAAAGACCGAAGTCCGTGCAATGGGAGAAATGTCAACGAATCGACTAGCCATATAATTCACATTAGTGCTCACCCACCAATATTTTGGATTTTGGTATTCCAATCCGAAGGAATAGGCTTGTTGAGGCATTCCAGCTTGGCGGTAGTTTTTAAGTATGGCGGTGCCAAAATCAAAAATAGGTAATGTGTTTTCGGCAGATGCTTTTGCATCGTTGGTAATGGTAACATTTGGATTAGTCGTGTAACGATAATCGCCAAAACCGGCTGCCAAAGTTGTTTTCAAGACGGGGTTAATTTGATATTCAAAACTCAGTTCTGTTCCCCAATTGGATTTATCCAAATGGGTTAGGGTTTGACTTACAAAGGCATTCGTACTGTTGTTGCCTGCACCGTTGTCAAAAATCCCTTCGGCATAGAAAAAGGAGGTTTCGGTAGCATTTTTAATTGGGCTAAAATAGCTTGTAAGTCTCATTTTTAGCTTTGGGGATCGATAGACATAACTCGCGTCCAAACTGCTATTGTTTTCACTTACGATTCCGTTTACAATTGAATTATTAAGTCTTGAATTCGGAAACACAGCCCTCAAATTAGGAGATTTAGTAGCGTGTGAGCCATTAAATAGCAGTAACTGTTTGCCCGATAATTTCCAAATAATCCCGCCCTTAAACCCAAAGTTTTCAAAGTGAACGATAGCGCTTTTGCCATAAGAGGTTGTTGGATAAATTCCGTTTTTAAACAATCCTTCGCGCTGATAGGATGAGGTTGAAAATTCTTGTGCCAAATAAAAATCAATTTTTTTATACCGGAATTGAAATTGGGAAAACCCTTCCAATCGGTTGCCCATCAAATTAAAATTATATCCGTAGGTATCACCCACTTTCACTTGTCGGTTTGGGTAGTTTAAATCCGATTGCGCTTGATCTCCTTTGTAAAACAGATCGATGTCTTTAAAATACGAACCGCCCAATAAATCCAAAACGGTTTGATAATTATGAGAGTGTAATTTATGAAACGAAACCGCTGCAGTAAGCCGAATATTGTCATTTAATTCAGTATTTAAGAGCGCATTGAACGCCAGGGTTTGATCGTCTGTGCGATCTTCATACAGAATATATTTACTTTGTGCGGGCTCATACCCTGTGATTTTTCCATAAGCATTTACAATCGGGCTTTGGTTTGCTTGATATAGTGCCTCCCAATTCATTTGTGGCTGAGCTAAAAAAAGTGATTTGCTGAATTCGGCATTCACACTATCAGGAGTAAAAGCACCCGAAAATTCCCCCTCATCTTTGGCATATAATGAACTAAAATAACTCGGCATTTTTCGATAATAAGAGGGAATGGGGCTGTTGGTATTTTGATAGTCAATGGCGCTGTTGCCTATTTTTCCAAATTGATACAAAACACCGAAATGGATTTGGGTGACAGGATTAATCTTAAAGTAATCGTTTAGTATGAATATGGGCTCTTCGATAGTTTTGATTCTGGAATTGCGTTGTTTTCCGTTTTGAAAACCCCAATACGAATTGTATTTTGTAGAGGTTAATGCTGTTACCTCATCGGTATTAGGTGAATTTTTCCCACGGGAATTGGGAGTAAAAAAAGCGG
>JBDLVY010000180.1:0-5212 GCA_039804545.1 Bacteroidota bacterium
ATTTGTGTATTTTGGATGTCATGATGCCATACAAAGACGGTTATACTTTGGCCAAAGAAATCAGAGAAAAGAACAAAGATGTGCCTTTGATCTTCTTAACGGCCAAGTCAATGAAAGAAGACGTCATGAAAGGCTACAAAGTTGGAGCTGACGATTATTTAAACAAACCTTTTGACTCTGATGTCTTATTGATGAAAATCAAAGCCATTATTCAAAGAAAATCGGCTGAAACTAAGAATGAACCGGCCAAGTTTGAATTCCAAATCGGGAAGTTTCTTTTGAATTCTAAATTGCGTTATTTGAAATTCGAAAACAATGAGCCCATCAAATTATCACCAAAAGAATCCGACTTGTTGAAAATGATGGCGATTTACGAAAACGATTTGATGCCGAGAGAATTAGCGCTAACTAAAATTTGGAGAGAAGACAACTACTTCACCTCAAGAAGTATGGATGTTTACATAGCCAAATTACGTAAATATTTAAAAGAA
Organism: Bacteroidota bacterium; assembly: GCA_039804545.1. Taxonomy (GTDB): domain Bacteria; phylum Bacteroidota; class Bacteroidia; order Flavobacteriales; family Flavobacteriaceae; genus Flavobacterium. Next base: position 492 of record JBDLVY010000180.1, read on the forward strand.
GACCCAAGCGTTGAAATCCTAAACATTCACGGTGAAGGATTCAGATTGGTAATAAAAAAATAAAGCATAGGCTTCGGGAAACCGGAGCCTTTTTTATTTTAAATGCAGTAGTAGCGCAAAACTGGTTTTGTCTTCTCGCTCTACAGCAAAAGTAATCGTGTCTTCAGTGGTTTTTTCTTTGATTTGAACACTGTCATTCAGCGATACTTCTTTTAAATAATTCATTTCAAAACTATCAATCTTCTGATTTTGAATCACCGATATGTCAAGGTAATCTAAGCACCATTCCAAATATTTTACACTATTAGCGTGGTTAACAATATCCAAATCAGATAGCTTTACTTCATGCAATCCAACCGTTTGCATGTTGTGCTGAAAATCAATCTTACTAAAGGCTTGTTTTGTTGCTCTCCCGGAATATTTTTCAAAATGTTCGTGTGGCAAAGCTAAATTTTCCGGTCGCCGTGTATTGGTATTAAATACCGCCCAAAAAGTTTCACATCCTATAATCTTCTCGTCACCAATATACATTTCCAAGCAACGTATCGAACGTGAATTCTCCAAAGAATTGATCCAGGTTTTTACGGTTATCTTTTCTCTCCATTTAGGAAGTCGACTAATTTCAACACGCATCCTGCTCAAAACCCAAGCCTGATGATGGATTTGCATATCACTAAAACTAATGCCGCCTAATTCAGCATGTAAACCTGCTGTTAATTGCAATATATTGCACAAATCAGTGTATTTCAAATAACCGTTTGGATAGCATTGCAAGAAAGTGATTTCCCAATCTTGGTTTAGCGTTGAAGTGAAGTTAGGTGCTATGGGCATTGACAATAGATTTAGTTTCCAAATCGAATCCCCAAATTTAACTGTAATTGGTTAGCTTTCGAAAAAAAAGCTTCGTATTCAGGCGAAGTTCTAACATTGAAACGGTTACTTACATAATGAATGCCGGCAAAAGCATAAGTAGCCTTTCCAATTTTGTAATCAATAAAGGTCCCAATTCTAAACTCATTGCCGCCTTGTTTCCCAAATCGGGAACTTCTGCTACCGAGTTCTAGAGAAGCAGAACCATAGCTAATATTAGGGGTGATTTGTATTTTTTGGGAAAGATTATATTCATAGCTCATCAAAAGATAGGCACTTGTATATTTTGACGTACTCAAATTAGCTATGACTTCTTTATCTGTGATTTCATAGGTGGTAAAGTCAAATCCAAAACCAGCTTTAAAATTTTGATAATCCAATACATTCATTTGTACAGAAAAACCAGGTCTTGGCTTGTGGGCTTTGGCAAGAGCAGTATTTCCGAAATGAATAGGGTAGTAGGTTTGAATTCTAAAGTATGTATCAAACTCTAATTCTTTATTTATTGCCGGTGCTTCTTTTTGAGCATTAGAAAGCGTAAAACCCAGTAACACAATCAGGTATAAAAACTTTTTCATTAGGCTAATAATTTATAGTGTAATTCAATGGGTCGTTTGCAATTTGCAGATCAACAATGTTTTGAGTTTCTGCTCCGGTTTGCGTATTTATGACAGTATATTTTAATTGGAAAGCCTGATTTTTTTTAATCAAAAATGAAGATGGAATTTCGTAATACTCCTCTATGGGATAATTGTAATACTCCGAAGACAAATGATAAATGCCTTGAACGTTGACTTTTTTTATGGTAGTGTTGATATTGACTTGGTTGAATGTTAAGTTTAGAGGCGCCAATTCTTCATTCTTCAATAAATAAATGCTTTGAAAATCGAATTTATAATTCACAAAATCATCTTTTTTGATATTGGTTATTTCTCTCTCCAAGTAAGATACATCCTCGTTGTATATCTTAAGATTTATATTGTAATCATTTTCAGAAGCGGGGAATATTAAAGTTAGTTCACCATTCTCATTGGTTTTACCGGTAGAAATCAAATCAGAGGCATAACCTGAAGCGACAGTAATATCTACGTAACTGTTTGGTAAAGGATTGCCGTTAGCCAAGAGGATTTTGGTTTTAAAAACTAATCTTGTTTCTCCGTCATATTGAATGTCTTCACAAGAAATTAAGGTAGTTAGCAAAAAGAAGAAAAAGATTTTTTTCATAGTTTTTTCTTTTAGGACTCAAATATGCTATAAGGTTGCGTTGGCACTTCCTTTACAACAAAGAATTGATATGATTAATGATCGTATTTGGTTTTGTTTGATAATCAAACCAAGTGGTGTTTTCTGTTCTTTTGAACCAAGTAATTTGGCGCTTGGCAAAACGTCGTGTATTTTTCTTGATTTCTTCAATGGCAAATTCCAAATCGGACTTATCTTCAAAATAATCAAAGAGTTCACGGTAACCAACAGTTTGGAGTGCATTCAATTGTTTGTTTGGATATAATTGTTCGGCTTCAGCCAAAAGGCCTTCGTTCATCATCATATCTACACGTTGGTTGATTCGGTCGTACATGATGTCGCGATTCGCCTCTAATCCGATAATAATAGGTGTGAAGTGACGGGAGTTTTTCTTTTGTCCAATAAAACTTGAGTAAGGCTTTTTCGTGCCTAAACAAACTTCTACAAAGCGTTTCATGCGTTGCGGATTTTGTAATGTTTGCGGGTTTGTAATGGTTAGTTTTTGAAAATATTCGGGATCCAATTGTTTTAATTTTTGCTGCAGATAATCTATTCCAAATTTCTCAAAATCAGCGTTAATTTCAATTCGGACAGTTTCGTCAATATCTGGAAAATCATCGAAGCCTTTTAATACGGCATCCACGTATAACCCAGAACCGCCTACCATAATTTGGACGTTGTTATTTTGGAATAACGCTTCTAATTTGGCAATGGCTTCTTGTTCAAAATCGCCTACAGAGTACGTGTCAAAAATGGATTTGTTTTGGATAAAATGATGTGATGCTGCTTTTTGTTCTTCGGATGTGGGAACAGCTGTACCGATGCGCATTTCTTTAAAAAATTGTCGGCTGTCGCAGGATATGATATCACAACCAAAATGTTGGGCCAAAGCAATACTCAGCGAAGTTTTTCCGATAGCTGTTGGTCCTATGATCGTGATTAAGTAGTTCAATGCATTTATTTTTTTAGCCCCGATTGCAGCTAGCTACCATGTAGCGCGGAAAGCGGGAATAGCTTCTAATCAATTAAAATTTTACAATTCGAATTACTTTATGGCGGCGCAAATAGCCTTGTATTATGGTTCTGGTATCGCGATTGTTTTGCATCGGAATGATAAGGTTTTTCAAGATTTCGATGTTGTTGACTTGGTAATTCAAATCAAAAAAGCAATAGCCTTTGTAAATGCCATTTTCGATGAGCACAGCACTGCGTTCATTGACATTGCGACCGCGATCGATGATGACCATATTGTCGTTGTCAAACTTCATATCACGGATAAATTCTTCTACACGTTCGTTATATTCTTCGGCTGGTTCTTGTCCTAAACAAGCGCCTTTGCATTCTTTTATTTTCAACTGAAAGCATCCGTTTTTAGTTTCGTATAAGCCATTTATTTTTTGGCATAACTGGTGCTCAACAGTAATTTTATGCAAAATATTTTTGCCTTCCTGCAAGGTGGTAAAGGCAGTGATTTCTTTTTTACGACCATCTGATTTTAGGACTTTCAAGGCCAAATAACCGTTTTCATCTTTCTCGGCATAAAGCGCATATTGGAAAATGGTTTTGCGTTGCGCTCTGTTGTAGATGGGTTTGTTGATTTTAATTTCTTCACTTTCTTTGAGTAAAGCTATTAATTCGTTTCCGGTTTCTTCATAGGTTACGGCAAATACATCGCGTTGGAGCTTTTTACTTTTACCTGATGTTCCCGTAAAATGTTGGTTAATTCTTTTCTTTATGCTTTTGCTTTTGCCAATGTAAATCAAATCGCCTTTTTCGTTGTGTATGTAGTAAATACCGGTTCGAGTGGGCATACTTTCTACAATATCCAATAATTTGGGTGACAATCCTTTTTTGATTTCGGCTTTGATTAAGCTGATTAAGATTTCTTTTTCTACGTCTTTGTCCAAAATCATTTTGAACAATTTTACAGTGGCCAAAGCATCTCCGCTGGCGCGATGCCTATCTGTTACCGGAATTCCTAGTGAGCGAACCAATTTTCCCAAACTGTACGAAGCTTGTCCGGGAATTAATTTTTGGGAAAGTTCAACCGTACAAAGCGTTGGCTTAACATAATCATAGCCCAATCGATTGAATTCTGTTCGCAAGATTCTATAGTCAAAGGAAGCGTTATGAGCTACAACGATACAGTCTTGGGTAATTTCAATAATACGTTTGGCAACTTCATAAAACTTAGGTGCAGAGCGCAGCATGGCGTTATTTATCCCGGTTAATTTTACTACAAAAGGTTGAATGGGTTTTTCGGGATTGACCAAACTGATGAACTGGTCCACAATTTCGTGGCCGTCAAATTTGTAGATGGCGATTTCGGTAATGCCTTCTTCATTAAATTGACCTCCGGTAGTTTCTATGTCGAGTATGGCGTACAAAATAGGTGTTCAGTGTTCAGTTAAATTATCTTCCTCCAAATATACTACTTCCAATTCGAACCATGGTACTTCCGCAGTTAATTGCTAATTGGTAGTCACCACTCATACCCATGGAAAGGGTTTCAAGTTTCAAGTTTGAAGTTTCAAGTTGACGGTATTTATCAAAAACAACTTTTAAATGATCAAATTCTCGTTTGATTTGTTCTTGATTATCGGTAAAAG
>JBDLVY010000181.1:0-14476 GCA_039804545.1 Bacteroidota bacterium
GGTCCTATAGCTCAGTTGGTTAGAGCACCTGACTCATAATCAGGTGGTCCTTGGTTCGAGCCCAAGTGGGACCACAATACAAAAAGACCTCTCTTGAGGTCTTTTTTATTTATTGTAAAAGCAACTATTTTGAAAAAAACGGAAATAATTTAAACTTTTTTGTTTGTATATTTCTATAACGCGTCATTAATTTTAGACCATTATCTATACATTTTCACATTAAATTTCTATTAACTTACTTAATTTATTTTGGTGATTAGATTTTTTTTATACTTTTACGCACTATGAAAATTGTCCCGAATAGAATAATTAACGTTCTGGCCTTGTTATTGTTGCCATTAACAAGTGTTTATGCAGCACCAGGACCACCACCGCCATCTACGCCGCCGCCGCCGCCGGGATTACCGCTGGACGGAAGTTTGCTGTTATTGATGGCTATCTCATTGTTTTTCGGCTGTTATAAAATTTACAAATCCAACATAAAAAAAGCATCCTTGTAAAAGGATGCTTTTTTCTTTATAAATTCATGCATTTTTAAACTTACTGCTTCAAAGAATGCAATCTTGCCACGTATTTTCCCACAACATCAAACTCTAAATTTATTTTTTTTCCTATTTGGAACGTTTTAAAATTAGTGTGCTCAAAAGTATAAGGAATAATGGCTACACTAAATTCATTTTCTTTAGAATTGACCACGGTTAAACTAACACCATTAACCGTTATTGAACCTTTTTCAATAGTAATGTTATTCAACTTGCTGTCGTATTCAAAAGTAAAGTACCAACTCCCATTGGCTTCTTCAATAGATTTGCAAATTCCTATTTGATCTACATGTCCCTGAACAATATGACCATCTAAGCGGTCACCCAATTTCATGGCGCGTTCTAAATTGATTAAATCACTCGGTTTCCAGTCACCAAGATTTGTTTTCTCAATCGTTTCTCTTATGGCCGTTACAGTATATTCATCATCGTTTATGGCTACAACCGTAAGACAAACCCCATTATGCGCTACACTTTGGTCTATTTTCAGTTCGTGTGTAAGGCTTGAAGAAACCGTAACATGAATATTGTCGTGGTCTTTTTTTATTTCTTTTATAATTCCGAGGGTTTCAATTATTCCTGTAAACATTATGGTTTTATTTTACTAAATTTGCACTTCAAAATTAGCAATAAATAACCAGTACTTCTTATGAAAAAAGCAGAAAATATAATCGTTGGAATTTCAATCGGAGATTTAAACGGTATTGGAAGCGAAGTAATCCTTAAGACTTTTGAAGACGCCAGAATGCTGGAACTTTGCACGCCGGTTATTTTTGCCAATGTTAAAGTGTTGTCATTTATCAAAAAAACTTTAGAACTAACTGCTCCTTTGCACGGCATTGATAAAATAGAGCAATTGGTTGTTGGAAAAATCAATGTCCTCAATATTTGGCGAGAAGGAGTGGATTTGAATTTCGGAAACAATGATGAAAACGTTGGTAAATATGCCATAAAATCGTTCATTGCCGCTACTAAAGCCTTGAAAGAAAACCAAATTGATGTTTTGGTCACTGCGCCAATCAACAAATACAATATCCAATCGGAAGACTTTAAATTTCCGGGGCATACTGATTATTTAGACCAAGAACTAGAAGGAAATGCTTTGATGTTAATGGTTCAGGATAACCTAAGAGTTGGTTTGTTAACTGACCATATTCCGGTGAATGAAGTAGCCAAACATTTGACTGAAAAATTAATCATTCAGAAAATTGAAACCATCAAAAACTCTTTGATTCAGGATTTTGGGGTAACCAAACCAAAAATTGCGGTTTTGGCATTAAATCCACATGCCGGAGACAACGGCGTTATAGGCAAAGAAGATGATGAAATTATCAAACCCGCTTTAAAGAAATTATTCGACAAAGGCACTATGGTTTTTGGTCCTTTTGCGGCAGATGGCTTTTTTGGCAGTAACCAATATGAGAAATATGATGCTGTTATCGCCACTTATCATGACCAAGGATTAATTCCGTTTAAAACCTTATCTTTTGGCAATGGTGTAAATTATACCGCAGGTTTAAATAAAATAAGAACTTCCCCCGATCACGGAACAGCATATGAAATCGCTGGAAAAGGAGTTGCCGACTATAATTCCTTCAAGGAAGCTGTTTATACTGCCATTGACATCTACAATTCGAGATTTCAACACCAGCTAATCAGCAAAAATCCCTTGAAAACAAAAGAAAAACAGTTATAAACAAAAAAATGTTCATAAGGTTATTGGAATTCCAATAATTTTATATCTTTGCACTCCCGAAATGTCGGGTCAAATTGTTGTTTAGATGAAAAGTACAAATGAATATTTAATTCCTTTTGTAGGGTTAAAATTAGGAAAGCATCAATTTGAATTTAAAATAAACAAAAAGTTCTTTGACGAATTTAGTTTTGATGAATTCGAAAGTTGTGACATAACCGCAGATGCAGTCTTGGAGAAAAAGACTACTATGTTGGAAATCAACTTTAAACACAAAGGAACCGTTAACGTTCCTTGTGATTTAACCGGAGAGCCATTTGATTTGCCTATCAAAGGAAAAATTAAATTGGTGGTACAGTTTGGAGATGAATTCAACAATGACAATGACGAATTATTGATATTGCCTCACGGAGAACATCAAATCGATTTGTCGCAATACATTTATGAAATGATTGTCTTGTCTATACCGCAAAAAAGGGTTCACCCTGGCGTTAAAGACGGCACATTACAAACAGAGGCGTTGCAAAAACTAAACGAGTTACAGGTTAAAGAAACAAAAGAAGTAAAAAAAGAAGAAGATATTGACCCACGTTGGGACAAATTAAAACAACTATTAACGGATAAATAATATAGTACAATGGCACATCCTAAGAGAAAAACCTCGAAAACAAGAAGAGATAAAAGAAGAACTCATTATAAAGCAACTGTTGCCCAAATCGCAACTTGTCCTGTAACAGGTGAAGCACATTTATACCACAGAGCTTACTGGCATGAAGGTAAAATGTATTACAGAGGACAAGTAGTTATTGACAAATCAGTAGCTGTTGCTTAATTAAGGTTTTTTTACAAAACAAACTCTCACTATGTGGGAGTTTTTTGTTTAAATTAATTTTAGCAAATATCCAATCCTAATCACCTTAGGTATAATTTTTTTTTGTAATTTCCACAACTTTTCGATTCCAAAAAATCGATTGGAAAAATACCATTTTTATGACTACAATTACAGCCGCAATAACCGCAGTTGGAGCTTATGTTCCGGAATTTGTACTCTCAAATCAAGTACTGGAAACCATGGTTGATACCAATGACGAATGGATTACCACTCGAACCGGAATCAAAGAAAGAAGACTTTTGAAAGACAAAGGAAAAGGCACTTCTTACATGGCTATCAAAGCCGCTCAAGATTTAATTTCCAAAGCCAATATTGATCCTGCCGAGATAGATTTAGTAATCATGGCGACTGCTACTCCGGATATGCCGGTAGCCGCAACAGGTGTTTATGTAGCCACACAAATTGGTGCAGTTAACGCTTTTGCCTATGATTTACAAGCAGCTTGTTCAAGCTTTTTATTTGGGATGTCAAACGCTGCAGCTTACATCCAATCAGGCAGATATAAAAAAGTATTGTTGATTGGTGCCGATAAAATGTCTTCCATCATTGACTATACCGACAGGGCTACTTGTATCATCTTTGGTGATGGTGCGGGCGCTGTTTTATTCGAACCTAATTATGAAGGTTTAGGACTGCAAGACGAATTTTTAAAAAGTGATGGTATCGGTAGAGAATACCTAAAAATTGATGCCGGTGGTTCAATTCTTCCGCCAACAGCAGAAACTGTTACCAACGGACAACACTTTGTATTTCAAGACGGAAAAACGGTTTTCAAATACGCGGTTTCAGGAATGGCTGACGTAAGTGAAAAAATCATGGAGCGCAACAATTTAACCAAAGACGATGTCAATTGGTTGATAGCCCACCAAGCCAATAAAAGAATCATAGATGCTACGGCCAGCAGAATGGGTGTAGATGAAGAAAAAGTATTGATTAATATTCAAAAATATGGGAATACAACCTCAGCAACATTGCCTTTGTTGTTGAGTGATTTCGAAGACAAATTCAAAAAAGGAGATAATTTAATTTTTGCAGCATTTGGAGGTGGATTCACTTGGGGTTCTATCTATTTAAAATGGGCATACAACAAACAACAATAAAACTAATTCTAAAACTAACTAATTATGGATTTAAAAGAAATTCAAAACTTAATCAAATTTGTATCCAATTCCGGAGTTGCCGAAGTAAAGTTAGAAACAGGTGATGTGAAAATTACTATCAGAACAACTGTTGAAGGAAACTCACCTGATATCACTTATGTACAACAAGCGCCAATGCAACAAGCTATGGCTGCGCCTGTAGCTGCTGCACCTGTAGCCGCTGCACCGGTTGCTGCTGCTTCTGCTGCCGATGACAATTCAAAATACGTAACTATAAAATCACCAATGATTGGAACGTTCTACCGCAAACCATCTCCAGACAAACCGGTATTTGTGGAAGTAGGAAGTACTATCCAAAAAGGTGACGTTCTATGTGTAGTAGAAGCGATGAAGTTATTCAACGAAATCGAAGCAGAAATCACAGGTAAAATTGTTAAGATTTTAGTAGACGATATGTCTCCGGTAGAGTTTGACCAACCGTTATTCTTAGTTGACCCTTCTTAATTTGAAGATTTGAAGATGTGTTAATTTGAAAATAATTATCACACTTCGTCAATTTTCAAATTTTCAAATTGTTTAATTTTCAAATTAATAAGGATGTTTAAAAAAATATTAATTGCCAATAGAGGGGAAATTGCGCTTCGCGTAATCAGAACCTGTAAAGAAATGGGCATCAAGACCGTGGCGGTTTACTCAACAGCCGATGCGGAAAGTTTACACGTAAAATTTGCAGACGAAGCGGTTTGTATTGGGCCACCACCAAGTAATTTATCTTACTTGAAAATGTCGAATATCATCGCCGCTGCCGAAATCACTAATGCCGATGCGATCCATCCGGGTTATGGTTTCTTGTCTGAAAATGCAAAATTCTCTAAAATTTGTCAGGAACACGGTATCAAGTTTATTGGTGCTTCGCCTGAAATGATTGACCGTATGGGTGACAAAGCTTCGGCTAAAGCCACGATGAAAGCGGCCGGAGTACCTTGTGTTCCGGGTTCTGAAGGACTTTTAGAATCTTACGAACAAGCTTTAGAATTATCTAAAGAAATGGGCTTTCCGGTAATGTTGAAAGCTACTGCCGGTGGTGGTGGAAAAGGAATGCGTGCTGTTTGGAAAGAAGAAGAACTATTAAAAGCGTGGGAAAGTGCTCGTCAAGAATCAGCGGCAGCGTTTGGCAATGACGGGATGTATTTGGAAAAATTAATCGAAGAACCGCGTCATATTGAGATACAAGTAGTAGGTGATTCTTATGGAAAAGCTTGTCACTTATCAGAAAGAGATTGTTCGGTACAACGTCGTCACCAAAAATTGACTGAGGAAACCCCGTCTCCGTTTATGACAGACGAATTAAGAACTAAAATGGGTGAAGCCGCTGTAAAAGCAGCCGAATTTATCAAATATGAAGGTGCTGGAACGGTAGAATTCTTGGTAGACAAACACAGAAATTTCTACTTCATGGAAATGAATACACGTATTCAAGTGGAGCACCCAATTACCGAACAAGTTATCGATTATGACTTGATTCGTGAGCAAATATTAGTTGCGGCTGGTGTGCCAATTTCGGGTAAAAACTATTTACCGCAATTGCACTCTATTGAATGTCGTATTAACGCGGAAGATCCTTATAATGACTTCCGTCCTTCACCGGGTAAAATTACGGTTTTACATGCGCCGGGTGGACACGGAGTGCGTTTGGATACTCACGTTTACGCTGGGTATACCATTCCGCCAAATTATGACTCGATGATTGCTAAGTTGATTACAACTGCGCAAACCAGAGAAGAAGCCATCAACAAAATGAAACGTGCTTTGGATGAGTTTTACATTGAAGGTGTAAAAACGACCATTCCATTCCACAGACAATTGATGGATGAACCGGATTATGTAGCCGGAAATTATACGACAAAGTTTATGGAGAGTTTTAAAATGAACGATCCGGAATAGATAAAAAAACCCAACTCTCTCAAGTTGGGTTTTTTATTGGTATAAATTCCAAAAGTTAAAATGGCATTCCCTTTAGCCCCGATTGTAGTGAAAATCCTCGAAGAGATTGTAACGGAAAGCGGGAATATGGATGCCAAAAATGCCCAAGCCTTTCGCTCCTGATTCAAAAAATAAAGCCCAACTTTCTCAAGTTGGGCTTTATTTTTATAAAGTTTCTTTCAACCATTTGTAAAATTCGCGTTGCCATACTAAGGCGTTTTGCGGTTTTAGTACCCAGTGGTTTTCTTCGGGGAAGAGCATGAAACGGCTTTTCACTCCGCGTAATTGAGCTGCTTGGAAAGCTTCTTGTCCTTGTCCGATAGGCACTCGGTAATCTTTTCCGCCTTGGATGATTAAAATAGGCGTGTTCCATTTATCCACCATTTTGATAGGATTGAATTTGGTGTAGGCTTTTTGGGCATCGGCATTATCTTTTTCCCAATATGCACCGCCATGGTCCCAGTTATTGAAGAACACTTCTTCGGTGGTGCCGTACATACTCTCTAAATTGAAAACCCCGCAATGTGAAATAAACGTTTTAAAACGATTACCGTGGATTCCGGCTAGGTAGAATACCGAATACCCGCCGTAGCTCGCTCCAACAGCGCCTAAACGCGCTCTGTCAACATAACTCTCATTAGCCACATCATCAATCGCCGAGAGATAGTCATTCATTACTTGTCCGCCCCAATCTTTAGAGATTTGTTCGTTCCAAGCTTGTCCGTGACCGTACATTCCGCGGCGGTTTGGCGCCACGATTACATATCCTTGTGAAGCCATTAAAGAGAAGTTCCAACGGAAAGAATACGTTTGGGTCAATGGTGATTGCGGTCCGCCTTGGCAGTATAAAAGCGTTGGGGATTTTTTGGTTGCGTCGAAATTCGGTGGCAGGATTACCCAAACCAACATTTTTTTACCATCGGTGGTGGTTACATAACGTCTTTCGTATTTTGGCAACGCCAATTTGGCGTAGGTTTCATCGTTAGTTTTGGTTAATTTTGTCCAAGTTTTTTTCTTGAAGTTGTACGAATAGATTTCGGCAGCATGGTTCATATCGGTGCGCGTCACGATGATAGTATCACCAGAGAAACCTACCAAATCATTCACGTCAAAATCACCAGACGTTACTTGCTTAACGGTAACCGCAATTTTGGTCAAACCCGGGAAATTGACTTCGAATAAATGTTTGGCTCCATCAACCGCTGCGGTGAAATAGATTTTTTTACCATCGGCACTCCAAAGAAAATTATCTACACTACCGTCCCAATTGGCGGTTAAGTTCATATCGATACCTTTGAAACGAACAATCAAATCATTTTTATCGGCTTCGTAACCATCTCGTTTCATTTGCAACCACGTTAGGTTTCCAGTTGGAGAAAATACCGGATTCATATCGTAACCCGGATTGTTCTCGGTTAGGTTTTTGGTGGTTTTGGTTTCGAGGTTGTACTCATATAAATCGGTGTTGGTTGAAATAGCATAGGCTGTTCCCGCTTTCTTTTTGGAAACATAAATAATGCTTTTGCTGTCGGGAGACCAAATGTAATCTTCATCGCCACCGAAAGGTTTTTGCGGACTGTCGAAAGGTTCGTTAGGCATAATATCAATGCCTTTGGCTTTCTCTTTATTTTCGGCGTAGAAAACATGGTTGTGGGTTCCGTTGTTCCAAGTGTCCCAGTGGCGGTAATCTAAACCATTGTAAACTTGTGCATCGGATTTACTTAAATCAGAATAGATGTCTTTGCCCAATATGTTTTCTGTTTTCACTTCTTGACTCGAAAGAATATACAAACCATCAGGAGAGACATTTTTGTCGGCTACTAATTCTTTGGTAGCTGTTACTTCTGTTGGAGTTCCGCCGTTTACCGGTATAGTATAGAATTTGGAATTCGATTTATTATCGGCTACAGAAGGCGTGGCTACTTTATAGACAACCGATTTGCCGTCTTTGGAAATGCCAAGCGAAGTTACTCTGCCGAGTTGCCATAGGGTTTCGGGTGTTAATACTTCTTGCGCTGTTGCGTTTATGCTCATGGTACTAAGAATTATAAAAAAGATGTTTTTCATAGTGTTGTTGCTTTATTTAAAGGCTTAAAAATAGTAAATTATCTTCACAAAAAAAGCCACCCAAATTAGGATGGCTTTATGAGAATTAATGCTTTTATAATTAGTTGATTAGGACATCATCGATTTGCATTGTAGTCGTAACTCCTGTTCCGCTTCCTGAGTATTCAAACACAAAGAATCCGTTCCCGGTTAAAGTACCTGGTATGGCGTAATTACCACTATTGGTAAAGTTCGTCGGATAACCTGTTGATAATCCTGGAGAGATCGTGAAACTTGAAGTAATGTCAACATAAGTGGCATTAGTTGCGTTAGTTCCCGCAACATAATCAGTAGTATAATATACTTTCAAGCAATTACCATTTGCAAAACCTGCCTTTGATTTGAAGGAGAAATTACTAGCTGTTGCAAAATTAACCGGCACAAAGAACAATGTTTTATTGGTTTCCGGTGTTCCTCCGAATGACGTCATTTGGATGTAACGATTACCGCCAAACGTTTTAATTTGCCAATATCTGCTTCCCACTACTGCATCATTGATGTAGGCAGGGAATATTTGCTGATTGGTTGCCGTATACGTGGTAAACGGTTCGTTTAACGATCCTGAATAATTCAAAGCTGTTCCTCCGATTGGCGGGAAAAAGTCAATGGTTAAACGGTCATTGGTTAAGTTGATATCGCTTTCTGTTCTAACCATAAATTGGTAATCAGTATTGTACTTGGTTAAAACACCTCTGATTTTTCCGCTTTTAGAAGATACTGATTTAGAGGCAAAAGTAGCATAAGAGCTAACTCTGACAATAATAGTGTTCCCAAATTCATTAGTAATTAAGTGATTGGTAGCACCGCCTAAATCGTTTAAAGTAGCGTCAAAATAAGTCTTGCCTATAGACGCGTCTGTAAACTGTACGTTGTCAAACTCAATCAATTTATTTAAATACGAATCATTCAATGCTTGATTAATGGTGATGTTGTTGATGATTTCACTCTCGTCAACTTTGGTACATGAACGGGTTAAAACGCTTTGGTATTCTACCGGAGAAATTCTACCTACTTCGTCATCTGTGGTAATATCTGGTGTTCCGTTATTGTAAAGATTACCAATTACAGGAGAACCAAATTCTCTAACGATGTATCTGTTTTTCATGTCTACAAATACTTTTCTTCCCGGTTCGTATTTGGTATACAAATTATAATCATCGATAGGAATACTAAATCCTTGTTGACCGTCAACTGAAACTAACGACAATGATTTATAGAAGTTTCCTCCTTCATCACTTGACGTCACATAAGCCTCAATAATATCTTCGCTTTCATATTTTACATAAGAAGCCGTTGCCAAAGCCGCAATTTGTTGAACTGTTTTAGTGGCAGTTAAGTCAGTACAAGTTCCGCTAAAATCAGGGTCTTTGAAATCATCATTCACACAACCTGCAAAAAAAGTTGCCGCAAATGCTAATGCTAAAAATTTTAAATTTTTCATAGTCTTTTTTAGTTATTAGAGTAAACTTTAATTTTATCTACTTGGAATAATCCGTCTAGAGTAGAGCCGTTTCCGGTTACTTTAAAGGCGATGTGAACAGTTCCTGAGTAAGAAGACAAGTCAATTTCACCTGATGGGATATAAGTATAATTATTAGTAGTATTATTAGCCACTACGGCGTCTAATGCTGTCCATGTTGCTGCTAATACGTTGGTCCCATCATAATTGGTAGAGATAAAAACCTCTAATTTGTTATCGGGATTGTCTACGAAATTAGATGCAGATGAAAAAGAGAAAACGGCATTGGCGCCTTCTGCAATAGTAATTGCCGGAGTGATTGCCCAACCGATATTTGAAGCTTGTCCACTTCCAAAAGGGCTAAACTGAATGTATCCGTCGTTATTAAAATCTCTTTCTATCCAAAGTTTGGTTCCGGTTTCAGCGAAGTTAGTCCAGCCTTCAAAGTCAAATGTTGCATTGTAGTTAATGTCTGCTTCCGGAAAGTCTTCGGAGAAAATCAACGGTTTAAATGGCGCAATTTCGGTATCGTCTGAACAACTAACGGCAATACTAACAGTCACTATTGCCAAAAATGATTTAATTATATTTTTCATAGTCCTAATAGTATTAGAAGTTAATGTATAAATTTAAGAAATAAGTTCTACCGTAACCATAGAAATATTTAGGTCCGAAAGAAGGTGTTCCATTAGCATAGTCTGCTTGCATATCTGGGAAAGTTGCTTTTCTTGATTGCTCGAAACCTCCGGTTTTGTATTCAAAATCTAAAACGTTATTGATAGAAGCGAAGAAACCGAAAGTATCATTACCAACTTTCCATGATTTACCTCCAACCAAATTCAACAAAGTTATAGGGTCAAACTTTTCTTGTTTTAACAATGCTCTTACCGATTCTTCGGTAGCGCCTTCAAAACCTAAACCACTAGCATCTGCTACAAAATTCTCTGTTCTTAAAATGTTTGAAATACTGATATAGCTATCGGCTAAATAGTTGATATTAGCTCCAACCCACCAGAATTTAGGATCTCTATATTCTAATCCGAAAGAGTAAGCTTGTTGCGGCATACCCGGCAATCTGTATCCTTTTAAATACGCTTTACCAAAGTCAAACACCGGGTTTGAATTGGTTGAAGTTGCCAAAGCATCATCATTCACTTTTAAGTTTGGATTATTGTCGTAAGTATATTGTCCGTATGAAGCAGAACCTGTTGCTTTGATAGTAGAAGTCACTTGGTATTCAAAACCAAACTCAGCACCAATGTGTTTTTTATTAATTCCTGTTACAATTTCACTGATGAATGAATCTGTATCTGTTTCTCCGTCTTCACCCGCATCAAAAATACCTTCTCCATAAAAGAATGATATTTGAGTAGCATCAGTAATTTTATTGAAGAATCCGGTCAATCTGGCTTTGAATTTTGGTGCCTTGATAATATAACTGATGTCAGAACCCATTATAGACTCACTCGTTAAATCAGGAGTAATGTTGTTGTTCAAACGGGCATTTGAAAAAGTATTTCTCAAATTTGGTGCTTTGGTCATATACACTCCATTGATATCAATAAACTGTTTTCCGCTGATTTTATATGTCAAACCACCTTTGAATCCGAAGTTTTCAAAAATTGCTTTGGAACTTTTACCGTATGAATTGTTAGCATAAATTCCGTTTCTGTAATTTCCTTCTCTCTGGTATTCTGATCTAGAGAATGTTTGACCCAAATAGAAATCAACTTTTTTATAACTGAACTTAAATTGGGTAAATCCGTCAAAAGTGATTGCGTTCAAATCATAATTATAACCATACGCATCTCCTTCTCCCACTTGTCTGTCAGGATTATTCAAATCTGTTTGTGTAGCATCGCCTGTAAAGAAAGGATCTACATCATTGAAATAAGTTCCGCCTAAAAGGTCAATTAGTTTTTGGTAATTTCTTGACTTTAATTTTTTGAAGTTTACTCCGGCATTCATAATGATGTTATCAGCAATAGAAGAGTTCAAATAAGAGTTTGCACTCCACTGTTTGTCATCTACGCGATCTTCATATAAAACATAAGCACTTCTTTGTCCGCCGTTAACTACTTTATTGGTGAAATAAATATCCGTCCAATTGATTTGTCCATCGTTGGTGAAATTTGCTGCCGCTTGATTAGCGCTTGGATTGGTATAACCAGTAATCGTCACGTTATCCGAAGCATAAGTCGGCACATAATAGGACTGGTCATTCAAGTAATAACTTGGTAAATTTTTGTAATAAGTTGGATCAGGATTATTGGCCAATTGGAAGTCCAAACGACTGTTGCCAACAAATCCTAATTGGTAAGCTACATTAGTATTTAAATTGGTTTTACTGTTGATTTTCCAAAAATGGCTCAACATGTTGATTGGCTCTTCAATTTCTTTATATCTTGAATTTCTTTTTTCGCCTTCTTGCCAACCCCAATAAGAGTTGTATTCAACCCCTTTTAAACGAGTTACTTCATCTGTATTTGGTGAACTTTTTCCTCTTTTATTTTGAGCAAAAATCGAAGTAAAGTTAATGGAGTGATGCTCATTAAATTTCTTTTCTATACTAGCAAATACTGAATTAGCGGCATAGTTTGTTCCTTCAAAATAACCTTCATTGGCCCATCTTCTAGAAGCTGAAACCACAAAAGCCCAACCTTCGTTATTCATTCCAGAGGCATGAGTAGCCATGGTTCTCCAACTGTAATTGGTATTGGTTCCTGAGAACGAAATTCTGGATCCTTTTCTATAAATTGACGCTCTGGTGTTGATTTCCTGAGTTCCTAAAATTCCTCCGAATGTATAATCTGAAGGTGCTGAACCCATTGTAAATTCTTGGTTTCTGGTAGCATCATTTAATCCTCCCCAATTACTCCATTGTGGTCTTCCGTCATAAATTTTGTTCATAGCAATACCATTTATCATGGTAGTACTGTATTCGTTGTCTAAACCTCTGATTCTGAATCGGGCTTGACCCCAATTGAATGCAGCCGCTTGTTGGTAAATATCTCTTGAAGCTTGTAACAATCCTGAAGTACTCTCCGAACCACTGTTGTCATCTCCTAAGTCATTTTCGGTAATCGTTACCAAACTCAACTGTTGTTCAGTAGTAATGTCTTCTTCAAAAACAATTACTCCTAAATCTAACATTTTTCCGGCTTCAACATCAACTGATAACAATTGGTCTTTATAACCGGTACTCTTAATTTGCAGTAATTGACTACCGCTAGGTACTTCCTTAAAAACAAAAACACCGGTACCATCTGTTAAAACGGTTAGACTGGTGTTTACAATAGAAGCAACAACATTTTGTAAAGGTTTTTGTGTTTTTGAATCTACCACTTTTCCTGTAATACCTGTAGTGGATTGTGCAAAAACAAAAAACACTTGCATCACAAATAAAGCACTAATAACAAGTTTTTTCATAAATAAAATAAAATTAATTTTTATCCCAGCTAAGCTCTTAATGAAAACTTAACAGCCGACAAATGTACATCTTTTAATAATATTATCTACTTTTGGCCCAAAGTTTGTAAAAAACTTGATATTAAATTAATACAACCTTTATGAACAATAAAAACCTATTGTCGCTTTTCTTTGTGTTATTCGCAATTTCAATCGGAAATGCGCAGGCAAAAAAGTATAATATCCATACTGTGGCCTTTTATAATTTTGAAAATCTGTTTGATACTATTAATGGTTCAAATAACGATGAAGAGTGGTTGCCAAATGGCGTTCAAAATTGGACCTCCAAAAAATACAAGCAAAAACTTAAAAACTTAGCCCGTGTTCTTTCTGAAATCGGAACCGGCGAAAACCCCAACAACTCTCCAACCTTAATTGGCGGATGTGAAATAGAAAACAGAGGTGTTTTAGAAGATTTGGTCAAAGAACCACTCCTTATTAATAAAGACTATGGTATCGTTCACTTTGATTCTCCTGACAAAAGAGGAATTGATGTGGCCCTTTTATACCAAAAGAAACATTTTAAACCTACCAGTTTTAAAAATATCCCTTTACTAATCTATAAAACCGAAGAGGGAAAAGCGGATAAAAAAGAAAAAGAAGAAGCTACAGACGATAAAATTGAAGCCGCAACAGATAATAGAGTGTACACCCGAGACCAACTGTTAGTAACCGGTTTCCTTGATGGAGAAGAAGTTAATATTATTGTCAACCACTGGCCATCGCGTTCCGGAGGCGAAAAGAAAAGCTCTCCTTTCCGCGAAGCTGCAGGAAGACTCAACAGACAAATCATGGACTCTATCTATAAAATCAACCCCAATGCCAAAATCATTACCATGGGCGATTTAAACGATGGTTCCTATAATAAAAGTGTAAAAGAAGGAATTGGCGCAAAACGCAAAAAAGAAGAAGTAAAACCATTTGGCATTTACAATCCGTTTGAAGAAATGTTTTACAAAGGAAATGCTACTTTGTTCTATCGTGACGCCGGAGATATCTTCGACCAAATTATGATTTCCGAAGCCTTCTTAAAATCTGATTATTCTTCCTTCAGATATTGGAAAGCCGGCATTTATAACAAACCTTATATGATTACCACAACCGGACAGTATAAAGGCTATCCGCTTCGACATGGGATGAACGAGATTGGTTATAGCGACCACTTCCCAGTATACATTTATCTCATCAAAGAAGTAAAATAAATTAAAAGTCTCGAGTGTATCGGGACTTTTT
>JBDLVY010000182.1:0-3312 GCA_039804545.1 Bacteroidota bacterium
CGGATTCGGTAGAAAGCATTCGCAAAAAATGGAAAATTAAAGACGGTGGAAATTTGTATTGTTTTTTTACAACCGATAAAAATAACCATAAAATAGTTTTACTTTGCAGCAAATTACCGTAAACCCATGAAATTGAAGATTACTCCGTCAGTTGGCCTTTTAGAATCAAATCAAGAATCCCAAAAAGACCATTTTTACCTCAAGTTTTTAGTTTTAATGCTGTTGCTGAATTTGACAGCTTTTGCCCAAAAGCCTTGCGAAATTGACAATGACATCAAAGACAGTTTAGGCACCTTTAAATCAACCAAACAATACATTATTTTTGAAAGAAGTTTTGCCGGAAATGCTACTGATATCTTCTTTTCATTATACAACAATAATGGGGTATTAGGGCTTGACGTACAAATTTTACAAAGCAGTGAAGACTTTATCAAAGCACTTTGTTTTGATACCAATTCAAAAATTTATTTGCAATTGAATAATGGCAAAATAGTAACCCTATTATATACCGAAGCAGACAATTGCGGCAATTTACTTCGTGATGATAAAAATCGGAACAACCGAGTTATAACGGGTTCTTTTGTGTTTTCAAAAGAAAATTATAGTTATTTAAAAACATCTCCGGTAACCTATATGAGAATTAAATTGGCCGGTGAAACTATAGATTACCCTTATAGAACCGCATTTGTCTCAGAAATGGATAAGAAAGTGTATGAACCCGAAACTTACTTTATCGACTACTTACATTGTGTAGATAATTAATCTTCACAGCGCCATTTTTTATTTGATACTTTATCGGTTGAACTGTTATTCAAATTGTAATGCCACCACTCTGAATCAAAAGATTTGAAGTTGTATTGGAGCATAATTTCCTTTAAAAACTTTCGGTTGACCAAGATTTCATCGGAATGGTTGGTATAATTGTGGCTGGCTTCTTCCCCAAAGAAATCAAACTTAGTGCCCATATCCAACTCTACGCCAAGTGAATCTACTAAAGTAATATCTACTGCACCACCTTTGTTGTGAATAGAGCCCTTTTTCGGATTGGCTACATAATTAGCATTGGGAACAATTTTCCACATTTGTTTTTGAATAGCAATCGGACGGTAACAATCGTATAACTTGATGCGATAACCTTTTTCAAGGAAAGATTTATTGGCTTCCAATAAAGCTTTGACTGTTTTAACCCTCAAAAAACATTCGGCACACGGATAAACCTTTTCATTTAAAAAGTTATCAGTCGTAGCATATTTCATCTCAAAGACAAAATCGTTGCTGTAGTTTTTTAGGTTGACAAATGTGTTGTCATCGGTTTCTTTATTGATATCTAATAAAGTGGCGGATTTTTTGGCATCGAGATAAGTTGATTTACACGAAAGCACTAGAAAAGCCAGTATCAAAAAGCAGGTTTTTTTCATCGGTTATATCTCATCACTGGTAAAGGTAGTAAAACTTCTTTTTTTGTAGGGCCGAACAATTAATCGGCCTTCACTATCAAATCGAATGTAGTTGTAAACCCAATTGGTAAACACCACTGCTTTATTTTTGAACCCGATTAAAGAAAACAAATGCACAAACATCCATACAAACCAAGCAAAAATACCACTAAAATGGTAATGGGGTAAATCTACCACGGCCAAGTTCCTACCAATCGTTGCCATCGAACCTTTATCGTTGTATTCAAACGGTGTCATAATTCTGCCGCTGATTAATTGAACTAAATTCTCTCCCAACAATTTCCCTTGTTGCAGAGCCGGTTGCGCCATCATGGGATGACCTTGTGGGAATTGTGGACTTTCCATAGAAGCGATATCGCCTATGGCAAAAATATTGTCGTAACCTTTGACCTGATTGAATTCATTTACCCTGATGCGCTCTACTCTTTCTACCAAAGCTTCAGCATTTAAACCTTTTACAGCTGCGCCTTGTACGCCCGCCGTCCATATTACAGTTGCGGTTTCAAAAGTCAAATCGGTATTCGTGGTAATGGTTCTTCCATCGTAATTGGTTACGCGAATGTTTTTCCAGACTTTTACACCTAAATCGGTCAGAAACTTTTCCGCTTCAACTGATGATTTTTCACTCATGGTGTTCAAAATGCGGTCACCACTTTGGATTAAGTTGATTCCCATTTTGGAGATATCCAAATCGGGGTACTCTTTTTGAAGTATGGCTTTTTTCATTTCGGCCAAAGCTCCGGCAAGTTCAACTCCTGTTGGTCCGGCTCCGACTAAAACAAAATTGATCAGCAAGTTTCTTTCGGTTTCGTCTTTCAACAACACTGCTTGTTCAAAATTTTCTAAGATCAAACTGCGAATGTTCAACGACTGCGGAATGGTTTTCATGGACATCGAGTTGCGTTCGATTTCTTTATTGCCAAAATAATTGGTTTTAGAACCGGTGGCAATAACCAAATAATCATAATGCAAATCGCCTATTTCGGAGATGACTTTTTGTTCAGTGGTATCAATTTCTTTAACTGAAGTCATTCGAAAGTAAAAATCTTTGTATTCCTGAATCACTTTTCGAATGGGATACGCAATAGAACCGGCTTCTAATCCGCCTGTGGCTACTTGGTACAATAAAGGCTGAAAAGTGTGGTAATTATGTTTGTCTAATAAAACAACTTGAACATTTTTGTTTCGGAGTTTCTTTGCCAAAGCAATACCCGCAAAACCGCCACCAATAATGACAATACGAGGTTTGTTTGACGCTGGAATATTCATAATTATCCTTCAGTAGAAAAAGCTACATCGCCTTTCCAATTCATAAATCCGCCTTCAAGATTATAGGTGTTTTCAAAACCCAATTGGTTCATGATTTGGCAAGCTTGTGCACTACGAGCTCCGGCTTTACAGTATACATAATAATTTTTGCTTTTGTCCAATTCATCAACAGCATAAATAAAACCCTGCCCTTTGTATATGTCAATGTTTATGGCCTTAGGAATAAAACCTTCGCTGCATTCATCAGCCGTTCTCACGTCTAAAATTATAGCGTTCTGGTCTCTGTCTAATTGCGCTTTCCAGTCTTGTTGTGATAAATCCATGATGATATTTTTTTCAAAAATAATAAATTCTAAAGGGTTAATTTTAAATTACAACATTTAATTAACGCTATTACTCTGATTATAAATTTAACAAAAAAATAACAATACATTTGTATATACAAATAAAAAACCTTTTACATTTGTACCTACAAATATTGTAATTGTAATTATGAGAATCGAAGAAATCATAAAATCAACAGTAGCGATGGATGACGCCAAGAAAGTTATCCTCAACATTATGTATACCCAAAATGTAATCAGCG
>JBDLVY010000183.1:0-11709 GCA_039804545.1 Bacteroidota bacterium
GAGCCTATTTATGAACTTTTGGGCTTCAGCTTACAATCGGCTTCAGTGTATGATGACAAATACGAACTTTTTGAAACCAAATACAAAAGCCCAATTTCAGATCATGCGCTCAAAGAATACCGGTATAAAATTTTAGACACGACTTCAATCAGCAATCGGGAAGTTATTGTCATTTATTTCAAAAATAAAATCAGTCACAAAGGCTTGGAAGGATTGCTTTATGTGGATAAAAATAATTTTGCCATTGCCAAAGCCGTAATGCGAATTCGCGGCGTTCTCAACATCACAGGCATTCATGAATTCAATTATTTAGCCGAAGAAAATCTTTGGTTTCCCATTCGAAAAAACTTTAAAATCATCAAAGGCAAAAGCAAAGAACCAACGGCGGTTTTAGGTGGTCGAATAGAATTTGCCGCCGAAAATGACGAAAGTAATTCTAAGAAAGATGCTTCCGACTTCACGTACCTTTCTTCGGAAATGGAAGTGTATGATTTAAAAATCAATACCGATTTAAAAATCAAAAAATCTGCTATCGCTATTGATGTCAAGCCTAATGCCAATAATAGAGATGAAACTTTTTGGCAGGAAAACCGAAAAGACAGTTTAGACCTGCGCAGCGAAAGAACGTATGTGGTTTTAGACAGTGTAGTGACCAAAGATAATATTGAAAAGAAAATCAAATTTGGCCGTAAAATCATCAATGGTTATGTGCCTTTTGGTCCAATTGACTTTGACTTGCGTTATTTGCTGAGTTACAATAATTACGAAGGTTTCCGGTTGGGACTTGGTGGGTTAACCAATGAGCAGTTCTCCAAAAAATACCGGCTTGAAGGATACAGTGCTTATGGCTTGAAAGATGATGCTATCAAGTACCATTTGGGTGGAGCGATTCGCGTTGGTAACTTTTCCAATTCTTGGATTGGCGGCTCGTTTACCGATGACGTTCGAGAGATTGCAAGTACCAGTTTTGCAATTGACAAGCGTGTTTTTAAATTGTATGATCCGCGACCCATTAACATTAGTACGTTTTACAACCACCAAACTTGGCGTGCCTATATAGAAACCAAAATTATCCCAAAGACTGAAAGCATTTGGCAAATCACCCATAGCGACATTACGCCATTGTTTGATTACACCTTTGTTTACGATAACAAAATATACCGAAAATTTGCGATGACTTCCGCCATGGTTTCTATTCAATGGAATCCTTTTAGCGATTATATGCAAACGCCAAATGGAAAAATTGAGTTTGAAAAAAGATATCCTAAATTTACATTTCAGTTTACCAAATCATTGTCAAACCTTTTCAATAACGATTTTGAATTCGGCAAAATAGATGCCCGAATTGACTATGAAAAAAAATACCTCAACGGGCAAAAATCGGCTGTTTTACTCCAAATTGGCTACGTTGTTGGCGACTTGCCTTTGACCCATTTGTACAATACTTCTCCGAATAATTTAACCAAAGACAATCTGTTGCAAAGAATCACTATTGCGGGTAAAAACAGTTTTGAAACGATGTATTTCAATGAATTTTTCTCAAGCGAGTTTGTGATGTTGCAATTCAAACACGGCTTCAAACGCGTGGAATTGTTTAAAAAGGTAAAGCCTTCTTTGGTGTTGGTTACAAGAATGGCTTGGGGCGATTTAAAAAATCCCGAGAACCATATTGGCATCGAATACAAAACTTTAAACGAAGGTTTCTTTGAATCAGGAATCGAGTTGAACCAAATATACAAAGGCTTAGGCTTAACCGGTTTTTACCGTTATGGCCCAAACCAATTGCCGCGATTGGAAGACAATATCGCAATTAAGTTGAGTTTTGTCTTGGATTTAGGGTTTTAAATTAAGGCTTAATAATCAGCACCGAAGGAACATCTTGAAGCCAAGAAACCTCATCGTCTACCAATTTTTTCCAAGTTTCTAAACTAAAAATTACCAAATCCTGTTCGGCTAAAAATGGTTTGGTTATTTGTGTTGGATTGAATACCTCAAACTTATCTCCGTGTTTTTGTTCCAAAGCTTCTAAAGAATTCTGGATTAAAAAGTTGTTTTTGGTATGATCGTTATGGTCTAAAATCGTGACTTGAGCATTGTTATTTTGCATTAATTTTTGGGCATAATCCACTAAAAAAACATCGCCAACACTATAAATCCCGAGAAAAACTCGACTGACTTGCTGCAAATCTTTATCGATTAAAATTCCAAGTGGTGTTTTGGTTTTTGAGATAATCAAACGCGTTCTTTCGTCAAAAGGCGAATTTTCAAACAACCCTTCTTTTCCTTTGAACTTGTCCAACAATCGATCAGGATTGATGATACGAGAAGTAAACCCAAGCACTTTCCCTAAAATGGTGCCTTCAAAAATAGATTTCCCTAAACCTACCAATACCAAATCATATTTCCCTTCCAAGGCCACATCGGCTATATCAGTTTCAATATCGCCTGTCGCTTTAAAAATTGTAGTGATTTCCTGGTTGAGTTTTTTCGATTCTTTTACAATCGGCTCGAACGTTTCTTTTTCGTATTCTTCAATATTAAAAGCGTGCATATCGTCGCTCATGGTCAAATGCATAGCAGTAATATTTGAGTCTTCGGGTTGGCCTTTGACCAAACTATTGGCTAGGCGCAACAAAGATTTGCCTTTTTCGTTGTTGCCAAAAGAAATCAGGATTTTAAACTTCGAATTCCTCTTGACTTCAGACGGAATAATAACGCTTTTGGTTTTAAAAATATAATTGATAATATCCAAAGCCGGTCCGGTCATAAAAGTAGTCACCAAAGCCATAATCACCATCATTGTAAATATTTTTGGCGAAAGCACACCCAATTCGTAACCAATATTCAACACCACCAATTCCATCAATCCTCGGGTATTCATTAAGGCACCTATGGTCAAACTGTCGCGCCAAGTTTGGCCCACAAATTTAGCCGCCAAAGCACTTCCCAAGAATTTTCCAATCACCGCTACTGCAATAATACATCCGGTTATTTTCCATAAATAGGGCTCGTTAATCAAACCTATTTCGGTACGCAAACCGGTGAATACAAAAAACAACGGTAATAGTATGATGACGGAAACGTCTTCTACTTTTTCGATAAAAACATTTCTGAACTTACTGATGTCTGGCATAATTGCGCCCATCATAAATGCGCCGAACAAGGCATGAATCCCAATAATTTCGGTTAGATAAGCAGAAACAATTAACATCAAAAGAAAAATAGCCACTACCGATTTCTTGATGTTGTCCTTTTTGCCATACAAATCACCAATGCGTTTGAGAAATGGTTTTACCACAAAAAGCATGGCCATAACATATATAAAAGCCAATCCGATGATGTACAACGAACTCACAAAACTACCTGCTTTTACAATAGCAATAACTGCCGCCAATATACACCAAGCCGTGATATCATCGGCTGCAGCACAAGTAATCACTATGGTTCCCAATCTTGTTTTGTGAATACCACGTTCCTGAACAATTCGGGCTAAAACCGGGAATGCTGTAATACTCATGGCGATTCCCATAAAAAGTCCGAAAGACAAAAACTCAACACCGTCGGGTGCAAATTGGTGGTAAATAAAATAAGACAGCCCAATGCCTAACGCAAAAGGAATCACTATACTAGCGTGGCTGATCACCACTGCATCATTGGCTTTATTTTTTAGGACTTTTAGGTCTAATTCCATCCCAATAACAAACATAAAGAGAATCAAACCAACCTGACTCAACATCTGTAAGTTCCCGAGTGAAGCTGCCGGAAACAAAGCTTCTTTCATGTCGGGAAAATAGAGTCCGAATAGCGATGGTCCAAGTACAATCCCAGCGATGATTTCACCAATCACCGAAGGTTGGCCAATCTTTCGGAATATCCATCCAAAGATTCTGGCCACCAAAACAATGGTAATGATTTGAAAAAGCAGCAATGCCAACGGATGTTGTAGATTGTGGAATAGCGAACTCAAGAACTGAATCCACTGACTGTCAGCAGTAGAAGGCGAAACAATTTTTCGGCCAACTTCCAACAACTTTCCTTGTCCAATAATCCAATACATCAAGTAGCCAAAACCACCGGTTACAATTAAATAAAATAAAGTGTTTTTTAAATTTCTCATGCCGCTGTGTTGTACTTGTCTCTACAAAGATGCTAAAAAGCCATCTATTTTTTTTGATTTTTTTCAGCTAATAACAATAAATTAAAATGCATTCGCAAATCAACGTTAAATTAAGTAAATCTTTGTGCTATTCAGCCCTAAAATTTTAAGGTTTTGATTACCTTTGCAACCCATTTTAGGTTTTATGAAAAAGTTGTTAGGTATTGGTTTTTGGGAATTAATCGCCCGAATTATCCTTAGAAATAGAATTGTCATTTTAGGTTGTATCGCCTTAATTACAATCCTTTTAGCTTTTCAGTGGAAAAACATCAGGTTTACCCAAACCGAAGCCAACCTAATTCCGGCTGATGACAAAGTAAATGTGGACTACAATAAATTCCTGAAAGAATTTGGCGAAGAAGGCAATCTGATAGTTATTGCTACTAAAGACCAAAAAATATTTACCCCAAAAGTATACCAAGCTTGGAGCGAATTGATGACTGAAATCAAGTCGCACAAAGAAGTTACCTTAGTCGTTTCGGTAGACAATTTGCAGAAACTGACTAAAAATGATTCGCTCGAAACTTTTGAACTAAAGCCTTTAGTAGATAAAAGCAAGATTCAAGATGAACAATATTTAAAGCAAATTCAAACCGAATTATTCACCAAACTCCCTTTTTATGAAGGTTTGTTGTTCAATAAAAAAACCGGTGCGATTCGTTCAGCCATTTATTTAGACAAGAAAATCGTCAATACCAAAACCCGAAAAGAATTTGTATTAAACAACTTAATTCCGGCCATTGACAAGTTTAAAAAAGCGACCAATGTTGACCTTCACACTTCGGGCATGCCTTACATCCGAACGTTGAATGCCAAAACGATTATAGATGAAATTGGTTTGTTTATTGGTGCGGCTTTGCTGATTACGTCACTGATTTTCTTTTACTTTTTCCGTTCGTTCCGCGCGACTTTAATCTCCTTAATTGTGGTAATTATTGGCGTAATGTGGTCTTTCGGAATCATGGGCGCTTTGGGTTATGAGATTACAGTACTTACCGCTTTGGTCCCAACTTTAGTCATCGTAATAGGGATTCCGAATTGCATTTTCTTCATTAACAAATACCATCAGGAATACCACAAACATTCCAATAAAGCCAAAGCGTTACAACGCGTAATTACCAAAACCGGAACGGCAACTTTAATGACCAATATCACCACGGCGGTTGGTTTTGCTACGTTTATTGCTACAAATAATGTGTTGCTGAGAGAATTCGGCGTTGTGACCACCATTAATATCATGGCAATTTACACCTTGAGTTTGTTGCTAATTCCAATATTCTTCAGTTATATTCCTTCGCCAATTGCACGACATTTGGGCCATTTAGAAAGAGAATCATTGACTGCCTTCTTACAATGGATAATCCGTACAGTAAAATACAATCGATTAGGGGTTTACATTACAGCGATTTGTTTGATGGTGTTTGGGATTGTTGGCATCGGAAAAATAAAAGTTTCAGGCAGCATTATTGAAGACATGCCGAAGAACACGGCATTTTACAATGACATTCGTTTCTTTGAAAAAGAATTTGATGGTGTAATGCCTTTGGAAATCATGATTGATACTAAAAAGAAAAATGGCGCCATGAAACTCACCAACCTGAGAAGAATGGAAGATTTGGAAGAAACAATTATGGATATTCCTGAACTTTCAAAGCCATTATCGGTAGTTAATATTGCTAAAAGTTTTAACCAAGCTTATTATAACGGCAATCCTGATTTTTATACCTTGCCTTCGCCTAATGAGGAAATGTTTTTATTGCCGTATATCAAAAATTCGCTCAAAAAATCTAAAGACAACCAATTGAAAAGTTACATTTCTTCGGATGGAAGTGTAGCGAGAATTACCACTTTTATCAAAGACGAAAACGGTGAAAGAATGGAAGCTATCGAGGCTCACATTCGAAACAAAGTCAATAAAATCTTCCCTGAACCAAGATACGAAGTCATCATTACCGGAAAACCATCCGTATTTCAAAAAGGGACAAAATATTTGTTAGACAACTTACTTTCCTCTTTGCTCTTTGCCTTTTTCCTAACCGGAGGATTGGTAGCCATTATGTTCCGCTCATTTAAAATGGTATTGGTTTCGATTATTCCAAATATATTACCATTACTTATGACTGCTGGTTTGATGGGCTTTTTAGGCATTCCTTTAAAACCGTCAACTTTATTGGTCTTCGGAATTGCATTCGGAATGTCGGTTGACGATACCTTGAGGTTCTTGGCACAATACCGTTTGGAATTATCGCGCAACGAATGGAAGATTAAAAAATCTGTATTTGCCACTTTTGAAGATGCCGGAATCAGTATGTTCTACACTTCGATAGTGCTGTTCTTCGGATTCTCGGTATTTATGTTGTCTAGTTTTGGCGGCACTGTAGCTTTAGGCGGATTGGTAGCCTTAACACTTTCATTCGGAATGTTATCCAATTTAGTTTTGTTGCCTTCATTGGTACTGACCTTAAACAAAACTTTGGCCAACCAACAAGAATTGCCGGAACCAACCATCGATATCTTGGAACATACCGATGAAGAAATAGACGAATTAGAAAAAAACAATAAATAATTTATATTTGCGTTAAGATTATATAGAATCTAAAAATTTAAAATTTAATATCTGATATTTAAATGAAACATTCAAAAGTTAAAGACTTACTAAGCAGCGAGAAAACGAACTATGAAGTAACCGTAAAAGGTTGGGTAAGAACTTTTAGAAACAATCAATTTATCGCATTGAACGATGGTTCAACTATTCATAACTTACAGTGTGTCGTCGATTTTGAAAACACACCGGAAGAAACTTTGAAAAGAATCAATACCGGAACGGCAGTCGCTTTGACCGGAAAACTGGTAGAAAGCCAAGGTGCGGGACAGAAATATGAAATCCAAGTTGCCCAATTGGAAATCTTAGGCGATTGTGATGCAGAGAAATTCCCAATGCAACCGAAGAAACACTCATTGGAATTCCTGAGAGAAAATGCGCATTTAAGAGTGCGTACCAATGCTTTCGGAGCGATTATGCGTGTTCGTTCGGTGTTGGCGCATGCAGTGCACACCTATTTTCAGGAAAAAGGATTTGTCTATGTAAATACGCCCGTAATTACCGGAGCTGATGCAGAAGGCGCAGGCGAAATGTTCCAAGTAACTTCCTTGCCTTTAGACAGTTTGCCAAGAACTGAAGACGGACAAATTGATTACAAAAAAGATTTCTTCGGAAAACATACCAATCTTACCGTTTCCGGACAATTAGAAGGCGAAACTTTTGCCATGGCTTTGGGTCAAATTTATACCTTCGGACCCACTTTCCGTGCTGAGAATTCTAATACTTCTCGTCACTTGGCCGAATTTTGGATGATTGAGCCTGAAGTCGCTTTCAATGATTTAATTGACAACATGGATTTGGCGGAAGACTTCATCAAGTTTGTAATCAAATATGCCGTAGAAAGATGTGCCGATGATTTGAAATTCTTAGAAGGCAGATTGTTAGACGAAGAGAAACAAAAACCGCAAGCGGAAAGAAGCGAAATGGCATTGTTAGAGAAATTGAACTTTGTGTTGAATAATGACTTTAAACGCGTATCTTACACCGAAGCGATTGACATTTTAAGAGATTCTACTCCGAATAAAAAGAAGAAATTCCAATATTTAATCGAAGAATGGGGCGCTGATTTACAAAGTGAGCACGAACGTTTCTTGGTAGAAAAACATTTTAAATGTCCGGTAATTCTTTTCGATTATCCGGCCAAAATTAAAGCATTTTATATGCGCCTAAATGACAATACCGAACCAGGCAAAGAAACTGTTCGCGCCATGGATATTTTATTTCCCGGAATTGGAGAAATTGTTGGCGGTTCGCAAAGAGAAGAGCGTTACGAGGTTTTAGTTGAGAAAATGAAAGCCATTGGCATCGACGAAGAAGAATTATGGTGGTATTTAGACACGCGCCGATTTGGTTCGGCTGTTCATTCTGGCTTCGGATTAGGATTTGAAAGATTGGTGCTTTTCGTAACAGGAATGACCAATATTAGAGATGTAATTCCGTTTCCGAGAACACCTCAGAATGCAGAGTTTTAAATGAGTTTCAAGTTCAAAGTTTCAGGTTACAAACTTGAAAACTGAAACCTGAAACAAAAACAACTAAAACAATTATGTTAAAACAATTTCTAAATCTAAAACTCTCTCAAAAATTATCTCCGCAGCAAATCCAGCTGATGAAGTTAATTCAATTGCCTACGCAAGCTTTTGAACAAAGGCTTAAAGAGGAATTGGTCGAAAACCCGGCTTTGGAAAGTGGTAAAGACGAAGAAGAATTGTATGAGAAAGACGAGTTTGACAACAATGATGAGTACGATGATTACGAAGGAAGCGAGAACATTGAAGCAGACGAAATCAATATCGATGAATACTTAAGCAACGACGAAACGCCGGAATACAAACTCCAAACCAACAATTATAGTGACGACGACGATGACCGCGAAATGCCTTTTGCAGCACCGGTTAGTTTTCATCAAGATTTGATTAATCAGCTGAATACTTTTATTTTAACCGATGAGCAACGTGAAATTGCCGAGTTTTTAGTAGGAAGTATAGATGATGACGGTTATTTGCGCAGAAGTATTTCCGATATGGTTGATGATATGGCTTTTACCCAAGGCATTTATACCGATGAAAAAATTGTGGATAAAATACTGCACATCATACATGAACTAGAACCGGCTGGTGTTGGAGCACGTGATTTGCAGGAATGTTTGTTGTTGCAATTAAAACACAAAACGCCTACGGAATATGTTGAATTGGCAATTGATATCCTCGAAAACCAATTTGATGCTTTTACCAAAAAACACTACGAAAAGTTATTGCAGAAATACGAAATTACCCAAGACCGCTTAAAGAAAGCCATTGAGGAAATCGAAAAACTCAACCCAAAACCAGGCGGTTCTTTTGACAGTAGCAATCGTGTGGTAGAGCAAATTGTGCCCGATTTTGCCATCAGAATTGTAGACAGCGAATTAGAACTGACTTTAAACGGCAGAAATGCACCAACGCTTCACGTTTCCAAAGATTATCAGGAAATGTTGCAAACGTATAAAGACTCGCGTGACAAATCGCATTCGCAAAAAGATGCGGTGCAATTTATCAAGCAGAAATTAGATTCGGCCAAATGGTTTATTGATGCGATTCGACAACGCCAAGAAACCCTTTTTGTGACGATGAATGCCATTATGCATTTCCAACAGGAATACTTCTTAGACGGCGAAGAAACCAAACTGAAACCGATGATTCTAAAAGATATTGCCGATATGGTTGGCCTTGATATTTCTACCGTTTCTCGTGTGGCGAACAGTAAATATGTTGATACGCCTTATGGCACGAAACTAATTAAAGAATTCTTTTCGGAAGCGATGAAAAACGACCAAGGTGAAGATGTTTCTACACTCGAAATCAAAAAAATCCTGAAAACGGTTATCGAAGAAGAAGACAAATCAAAACCACTTCCGGATGATCAATTGGCCGATATTTTAAAAGAAAAAGGTTATCCGATTGCGCGCAGAACGATTGCTAAATACCGAGAATTGCTTGATATTCCTGTGGCTAGAATGAGGAAGAAGATTTAAATTAAATCACTTTGAAAAAATTTCTGCCCTTTTTTTCGTATGCCTTCCATCCTATTTTCGTTCCTTTATTAGGAACTGTTTTCTATGTATTACTAGACGCCAAATATTTTACCCTGCCGCAATACCTGATTTTGTTTCTGCAAATCATAATCATTACTTTCTTGTTGCCAATTGCTTTTTTCTATTTGCTGAGAACTTTTGGTAAAATAGACAACATAATGCTTTCAGATATTTCACATCGCAAAATCCCCTTGCTGCTGCATATTGCTTTGCTTTCTGTTTTGATTCAAAAAAGTATTACCTTCGATAGGTTTCCGGCACTTTACTTTTTCTTTTTGGGCGGCATTATCAGCGCTGTTTGTGCTTTCTTGTTATTGTATGCCAAAATAAAAGCTAGTATTCACATGATTGGCATCAGTGCATTGACCATTTTCATCTTTGGCCTTAGCCTTAAAAATGAAATCAATACGGTTCATCTGATGGCACTATTGGTGATACTCAACGGATTGGTGGCTTCTTCAAGATTGATTATGAAAGCACATACCAATAAAGAATTGCTGATTGGATTTTTATGTGGTGTAATACCACAAATAGGATTACTTTACGCTTGGCTATAGAATATAAAACATGATGCCAAACTTAGCCGTGTTCATGTCTATCGATTCACCGTCAATTTTAGCAGAGGATTTGAAGAGTGGATTAAAACCATAATAAGCATAAATATTCCAAGTATTCCATCCCGTGGTAAGGTATATGCCGTAATGTAAATCGTTTAAATCTTTTATATTGGTTTGACCCAAATTACCTTGTGAGGACTCTAACTTATAACTATCATAAAACAGATAACTTACTTTTACACCCATGTGAACTCTCCAAAATTTATGGCTATCAGGAGTAGAATTTCTCCATCGAAATTCAATAGGAATATCCACATAATGCAGGGACAATTTGTTTTTAGAAAAAGTTATATTATCCGGATCCAAAATACTGTAGGTAGTTTCATTTCCTACATCTATAATCCCCATATTTTGGTTATAAATAGCCAAAGAATAACCTAATCCAGCAGCCAAAGAAATCGTTCGTTTCTTATTTAACGGCATGTCACGTAAAAACCCAAATGCCAAACCAGGAGAAAGCTTATTTTGTTTCAAGCCATCCGGACGCCTTTGCAATGTGTTGTAAGTAATGTTTAAGTAAAACTGATCTTCACGGTACAATGAATCAGGTGCGTCAAAATCTTTGGCAACATCTTGAGCAAAACTGCTAAGTGTTATAAAAAGTAGCGAAATAAGGAGTTTGATACGCATAATTGATTTATCCTATAAGCGAAAGTACGTATTTTAAGCTTAAAAAAAAAGGATTACCTACGGTGAGCCCTTTTAGGGTATCTTGGCCGATGAAAACCATGCCTTTTGCAAAGGCTGTTTTCTTTTTTTAGAAAAAAATTAGAAAGTAAACTTATATCGGATTACCTGCGGTGATCCCTTTTGGAGAATCTTGACCAATAAAAACCTTAGCCTTTTGCAAAGGCTGTTTTCTTTTTTTAAAAAAAAATTAGAAAGTAAACTTATATCGGATTACCTGCGGTGAGCCCTTTTAGGGTATATTGGCCGATGAAAACCATGCCTTTTGCAAAGGTTGTTTTCTTTTATATAAAAAAATTAGAAAGTAAACTTTCCATTTTTTTATATAAAAGAAAACCGAAGCTATCGCTTCGGTTTTATCGCAGAGAGGATGGGATTCGAACCCACGATGCAGTTGCCCACATACAAACTTTCCAGGCTTGCTCCTTCAACCACTCGGACACCTCTCTTTTTGGAGTTGCAAAGAACAACAAATTTTTTCAGTAAAAAAAGTTAGTTTGGCAATTTATTACTGCATTTCGCCACGCAAAGAAGTCTCAAAAATGGTTTTGAAAACGGTTGGTGCTACATTTTG
>JBDLVY010000184.1:0-2934 GCA_039804545.1 Bacteroidota bacterium
ACCATTAGGTAAAGTGGTAGATGTCGTTTCCAAAATGAATACAGGAGGGAAGTACGATTCCAAAGCCTTTAAGAAATCGGTTGGTTTGAATGGAGTGGGTACCAAAGCGGTGAACGCTTTATCAAATTATTTCCGAGTGGAATCGGTTCGTGACAACCAACAAAAAGCAGCAGAATTCTCGGCGGGGAATTTGGTTTTGGAAGAAGAAGTACAAGAATCAACCAAACGTAAAGGAACCAAAGTAGCCTTTATTGCTGACGAGCAGATTTTTAAAAACTACAAATACCGAAACGAGTATGTGGTGAAAATGTTGAAGAACTATTGTTACCTCAACACGGGTTTAACCATTTATTACAACGGTGAAAAATACTATTCGGATAACGGATTGAAAGATTTGTTAGAAGAAACCATAACCGAAGAAGATTCGGTGTATCCGATTATTCATTTGATTGGTGAGGATATTGAAATTGCTTTGACACATAGTAAATCGCAATATTCAGAAGAATACCATTCGTTTGTCAACGGGCAAAACACAACTCAAGGAGGAACGCATTTGAATGCCTTCAGAGAAGCTGTGGTGAAAACCATTCGTGATTATTACAATAAAGGTTTTGAAGCTTCGGATATCCGAAAATCAATTGTTTCGGCAGTGTCGATCAAAGTAGAAGAACCTGTTTTTGAAAGTCAAACCAAAACCAAATTAGGCTCTACAGATATTGGTCCGAATGGTCCGACGGTACGAACTTTCGTACATGATTTTATTACGACCAAATTAGACAACTTCTTACACAAAAATCCAGAAGTTGCCGATTTGTTATTACGTAAAATTTTGCAAGCTGAAAGAGAGCGTAAAGAATTATCTGGCATTCGAAAATTAGCCAAAGACCGTGCTAAAAAATCGAGTTTACACAATAAAAAATTACGTGATTGTCGCGTGCATTTGCCCGACATAAAAAACCCGCGTTATTTAGAAAGTACTTTGTTTATTACCGAGGGAGATTCGGCTTCGGGTTCCATTACTAAATCGCGTGATGTGAATACTCAAGCGGTATTTAGTTTGCGTGGTAAGCCATTGAACTCGTATGGAATGACCAAGAAAATTGTATACGAAAACGAAGAGTTTAATTTATTGCAAGCCGCTTTGGATATCGAAGAATCTATGGAAGATTTGCGCTACAACAATATCGTGATTGCTACCGATGCCGATGTCGATGGAATGCACATTCGGTTGTTGTTGATTACGTTTTTCTTGCAGTTTTTCCCTGAGTTGATAAAAGACGGCCATTTGTATATTTTGCAAACGCCTTTATTTCGTGTGCGAAACAAAAAAGAAACCATTTATTGTTACAGTGAGGAAGAGCGTGTTAACGCTATTGAAAAATTGAAACCAAAACCAGAAATTACCCGATTCAAAGGATTAGGAGAAATTTCGCCTGACGAGTTCAAGCACTTTATTGGTGCCGATATTCGTTTGGATCCAGTAATGCTCGATAAAGCGACTTCAATCGAAACGTTATTGGAGTTTTATATGGGTAAAAATACTCCCGACCGTCAAACGTTCATCATCAATAATTTGAAGGTGGAATTAGATGTAGTGGAGAAGTAGTTAATTGGAGCACAAAGTAACACCAAGTTTAGCACAAAGTCTCTCGGAGGAATAAACATTGTGGAGCTTAGTGAAATACTTTGAGTAACAAATAGCATAAAGTAAAATTATAATTAAAAACTTTGTGAAACTTAGTGTAAAACTTTGTGAAACTTAGTGCTACAAAAAAATGAAAGACGAAGAAGAAGATAACATCATACCAAACGAAGACGAGAACAATGATTCTTTGGATGTAACGGCAAATGAAAACGAAGAAGGCTTTGATGACGTCGTTTCTTTTGGTGGGAATCATTTTTATGAAAATAATGAAAACCCCGAAGATACGATTACCAAAGTTACCGGAATGTACAAAGATTGGTTTTTGGACTATGCTTCGTATGTAATTTTGGAGCGTGCTGTACCGGCTATTGAAGACGGTTTTAAGCCTGTGCAACGTCGTATTATGCACTCTATGAAAGAGTTGGATGATGGTCGTTACAATAAAGTAGCTAATATCGTAGGACACACTATGCAGTATCACCCACACGGGGATGCGAGTATTGGAGATGCTATGGTGCAAATTGGTCAAAAGGATTTGATCATCGACATGCAAGGAAACTGGGGTAACATTCTCACTGGAGATAGTGCAGCAGCTTCTCGTTATATCGAAGCCCGAATCAGTAAGTTAGGACACGATATTTTATATTCGCCTAAAATTACCCAATGGGGAATGTCCTATGATGGACGTAGAGCCGAACCTATCAATCTTCCGGTTAAATTTCCGTTATTGTTAGCACAAGGTGCAGAGGGAATTGCGGTGGGTCTTTCGACTAAAATTTTACCTCATAACTTTAATGAATTAATCGATTGCTCTATCAAAGTATTGAAGGGTAAATCATTCACATTATATCCTGATTTTCCAACAGCGGGTATTGCTGATGTTTCTAATTATAATGATGGTTTGCGAGGCGGACGTGTTCGTGTTCGTGCCAAAATTGCTCAATTAGACAAACAAACGTTGGTGATTACTCAAATTCCGTTTTCAACTAATACCTCTACCTTGATTGATAGTATTTTGAAGGCGAATGAAAAAGGGAAAATCAAAATCAAGAAAATTGAAGACAACACAGCTGCTGAGGTAGAAATCTTGATTCACCTCCCGCCAGGCGTTTCGCCTGATAAAATGATTGATGCCCTTTATGCATTTACTGCTTGTGAAACTTCTGTGGCGCCGTTAGGTTGTGTTATCGAAAATAACAAACCTTTGTTTATTGGTGTTTCTGAAATGTTGAAAATCTCCACGCATCGCACGGTAGATTTGTTGAAACGCGAACTAGAAATCCAATTGG
>JBDLVY010000185.1:0-3532 GCA_039804545.1 Bacteroidota bacterium
CTATTATTAAAAAGTGGATTTATGTCTTAGTAGGACTACAATTATTCATTTCTTTGTATTGTTTGCTTGATTCATACGCCGATTTTATTTTAAATGACTATTCCGGAAATATTAACCAAGAGAATTATTTTAGGTTTTTAGGCATCGCCTTCTTTTTACAAAATATACTTTTGTTTCTATTTCCAAAAATTCTTTTTGATACGATTTCTTATCCTGATCCTACTTTTGCAAAAACAAGACCATCCCAAATAAAAAAAGGAAATTCGTCTGAAACAAATCAAAATATAACGATACAACTGAGCCATTATTTAATAGAAAACCCTTTTTTACAATCTGGATTTAATTTATCTAAAATGGCGTTGGATTTACAATTGTCTGAAAGAGTGTTGTCCAATTATTTCAATACAGAACTCGCCCTTTCATTTAGCGAATGGAAAAACAGTCAACGCATTGATTTTGCTTGCAAAATGATTGCTGAAGGTAAAGCAGACAAACTAACTGTGGAAGGGATTTCGCAAAATGTGGGTTTTTCTTCAAGGTCAAAATTCATCGATGCATTTAAAGAACGCAAAGGGGTGGTACCCTCAACTTACATTAAAGAATTCAGTTTATAAACTAAGAATGATATGAAAAAAGTAATCCTTGGTGCTGTTTTATTGGCATTCTCAAACTTTGTTTTTGCACAAAAAACAAATACAATCACGGCTAATTTAGACACCAAGAAAGAACTGTATGGTTCTATTGCGCAACAAATTTGGGGCTTTGCTGAAATGGGCTACCAAGAAGAAAAAAGTGCCGCTTTATTACAAGAAACTTTAGACAAAGAAGGCTTCAAGATTACTAAAGGCGTAGCAGGAATTCCAACAGCTTTTATTGCTGAATATGGTGAAGGTTTACCGGTAATCGCTGTTTTAGGCGAATACGATGCGCTTCCTGGTCTTTCTCAAGAAGCAATAGCCGAGAAAAAGTCGGCAGGAAAAAACGCAGGACATGCATGTGGTCATCATTTATTTGGAACCGCTTCTACAGCTGCCGCTATTGAAGTTAAAAACTGGTTGAAGACCAATCATAAAAAAGGAACCATCCGTTTTTACGGTTGCCCCGCTGAAGAAGGAGGATCGGGAAAAGTATATTTAGTTCGTGAAGGATTATTTAAAGATGTCGATGTAGCCTTACATTGGCACCCAGGCGATGCTAATGATGCCAATCCAGGATCGGCTTTGGCCAATAAATCGGCAAAGTTTAGATTTTATGGAGTAGCTTCTCATGCCGGAATGGCTCCAGATAAAGGACGCTCTGCCTTAGATGCTGTAGAAGCGATGGACATGATGGTCAACATGATGCGCGAGCATATTCCTTCGGATGCGCGTATTCATTATGTAATTACAAATGGCGGAAAAGCACCAAATGTTGTTCCTGATTTTGCAGAAGTATATTACTATGTACGTCACGGTAATCGAAAAACAGTACTTGAAATTTTTGATCGTATAACCAAAGCGGCGGAAGGTGCTGCATTAGGAACAGGGACTACAATGAAATACGAACTCATAGGAGGTACACACGAATTATTGCCAAATACCACACTCCAAAAAATGATGTATGCTAATTTGGTCAAAGTGGGCGGAGTACACTATACTGAAGCGGAAAAAGAATTTGGAAACCTAATCATGCAATCATTAGGTATTGAAAATGGTGATTTGAATAAAGCGGAAATCGTTCAACCCTACAAAACGTTGGATCTAAGTTTTGGATCAACGGATGTGGGCGATGTTAGTTTTGCTGTTCCAACAGCAGGAATGGGAAGTGCTACTTGGGTGCCAGGAACACCAGCTCACAGCTGGCAAGCAGTTGCAGCTGGCGGAACCGACATTGGGAACAAAGGAATGATGGTCGCTGCCAAAACGATAGCCTTAACCGCTATTGATTTGATTTTACATCCGGACCAAATTGCAAAAGCAAAAGCCGAATTAGAAGAAAAAAGAGGAAAAGATTTTAAATACATTCCGCTTCTTGGTGACCGAAAACCTGCTTTGGATTATAGAAAATAATTGAAATTTATTTTATTTCTTTAATTTTAATATTGCGTAAAGCCACTCCTTTTGACCAATCTTGAAAGGCTATTTTTCCTTGAATTGCCTTTCCAAAGGAAGGAAAGTTACCTAATTTACTTCCTGCAATTAATTGTCTCCACCGGTCGGTTTTCATGTCTTCATGCCCTGTTTCAATGCCGTTTAACCAAAA
Organism: Bacteroidota bacterium; assembly: GCA_039804545.1. Classification (GTDB taxonomy): domain Bacteria; phylum Bacteroidota; class Bacteroidia; order Flavobacteriales; family Flavobacteriaceae; genus Flavobacterium. The sequence continues at coordinate 2,242 of JBDLVY010000185.1, forward strand.
GGTAATGACGCCATTTTGTTGTAAAATTCGAGAATGGTTCCACTGTCCTGAAGGCTTCGGTTGTACCTCGTTCAATAAATGAGATAAACTATATATGCAACCCGCTGAGTGCTTGCCATCTTGCAAATACTCCTTGGGCATATTCGCATTGTCTAACAATTGGTATTCGGGTCCGGTGGTCCAAGCAGTAGGAAATTCAGGTGCTTCTTGAACGTTAATAAAGACGCCACTATTACCTGCCTCTGAAATTTTCCATTCAAAACTAAAATCATAATTGGTAAAGTTTTGGTCCGAAACTAAATCGCCGCGCTCTACTTTTTCGGTGTTTGGATCGCAAATCAACTCACCATTTATAACATTCCATGCTGATTTGATTTTTCCTTCGTTGTACAAATGCCAACCCGAAGTAGTTTTGCCATCGAAAAGCAATTGCCAACCTTCTGTAATTTCGGCTGGAGTTAAACTATTTTGAGATGACGATTCTTGAGCAGAGGCTTTAGAAAATCCCAAAGTAAAACAAAAAAATAAAAGGAGTAATCTGATCAATGATTTCATGATAATGGGTTTAATTCGTTTTAAAACTGTATACAACACTAGTCGCAGTATTGGTTCCATCAGATGTAGCTACGCGCCAATAATAAATAGTATTTGCAGCTACAGATACTTCTTTCGTTTTAACTGTAAGATTAGTATTGGCAACTAATGGTGTTTGTTTTCCATCAACGGTATCAAAATACAAAGTGTGTGTTAATGTGCCTCCATCGACATCACTAGTATTCCAAGTAAGAATAATTTTTCCGTTTGCCGGGGTTACCGTGGTTCCTGGTAGTGGGGCAATTGCCTCCGCCGGAAATGGGGCATAATTAGTCACTCCAACTCCAGCTAAATAGAACTTCCATGTATCGCTAACGGTAATTGTTGCTCCTTTATTCTTAGAAGTAATTGACCATGAATACGGAATACCACGAGTTAATGTTGCCGTTGTGCTAGTCGTTGTAATTCCGGTTTGAGTCACCACTTCTGAGGTGTTTAGATTGGTGATTTTTAAATCATAACTATCTGTGTCCGAAGCGCCACTCCAACTAAATGCAACGGTACTTTGTGTTGCAGTAGTATTCGTTCCTGCTTCACAAGTTTTTGCATTTGCTGGTGCAACTAAAATCGATTTACCTGGTGTTTTTATTATAGGTTCAGGTGCTGGTCCTGAATCACCACCACCACATGACATAAGAAAGACAAATGTAAATAAAGCTATTAAATTGTGTATTTGTTTCATGAGGCAGTTATTTTT
>JBDLVY010000186.1:0-4356 GCA_039804545.1 Bacteroidota bacterium
CCTGTTGAAAAAGAAGCAATCGTAATTCTGACCTTTACACTACTTGCCCCCCCAAAACCGGAAAGTGTATAGGCTTGATACGCAAGTGTTGTTTGTCCAGTAAGTATTGTAGAGGTAGTAAAGTTATCAGCAGACCATTCCACATTAAAATTAACCAAACTAGTAGCACTACTTCCTTTAAAATAAAACTTAATTATATTAGGATTAAGGAAAGCAGAGGTAGTCACACTATTACCAAGAGCATTTCCCATAATTAAAACATTGTTTCCTGAACGTGCAGAACCAGCATTAGCAGCAGGCGTGACAGCAGCAGCTGAAAAAGACCAACCTTCAGCTATCATAGCTGCTCTAGCTCCCGAAAGTCTAAAACTTTCAAATGATTGATAAGGCCCAAGACATTGTCCCTGAGTTTTGGAAGTCATTCCTAAAAAGAGTAAACAAAATAAGGTAAAAAAGAGACCAATAGAGTTAGGTCGTATTAATGTAAGCAATTTACTTGGGGCATTAAGTAAAATTTTTTTCATAGTCTTTTGCTTTTTTTTTGTGGTATTCTAAGTTGTATAGAAAATAGTTGTTTGCACCAATAATTAATACTTTAGAATCTTAAAATTATACCTTCTTAGCATTAATAATAAAAAGACTAATCGATAAGTAATAACTCTTCGACAAGGCTAAAATATTCCGAAAAATAGAACAATAGCTAAATTAATTTATCAACGAAAATTTACAAAAAATTAGCACATTAACCCTATTATTTAATATACGGTGTGCTAAATTAACAATAAATCAATACTTAACAAACATTGTTAATAAAAAGTTAGCTAATTATTGCAAATAATAACCAATACTATAATTTTTAGGTCTTTTTACCACTAATAATCTGACTTACAATTAACTATCTCTAACCACAAGCACCCATTTACTGTTTGTATTTTCTTATTAAAACTTAGTGATTTATTGACTTTTAGGGCTGTTTAAAATCAACTCAAACAGTGTTGATTTTTTTATTAAAAACCAAGCTATTTTATCATTCCTAAGCTTCTATAAAAACAGCACAAAATCCAATTTTCTAGCGTCATTCCAATCCAAAAACCACCATGCTTTCATAAAAAAAACGGAGCATTATAACAAAAATAAAGATGAAGAAAATATCATTCAGAAACACAGTATTTTTCAAAACACAAACCTAAGCTCTCAATCCTAAAAGCCAATGTTTCACAACATACGAAACCAAAAAAAGCCCCTCAATTGCTTGAGAGGCTTTTTAATATAATAGAACCTTTTACTATTACGCTTGACCCGCTTGCCCAAAGTTCAATGGGATTTGGGGTTGCTCCGTATCCTTGATTTCGCCGTTGGCCAACTCATAACGGTGTATATTCTCCCCTAATGCCTTAAGAAAACGTTTGGCATGTTGGGGTGTCAAAACAATTCTTGACTTCACCTTTGCTTTAGGCACACCCGGCATAAGGGTTACAAAATCAACTACAAACTCAGAGGCTGAGTGATTAATGATAGCCAAATTGGAATATATTCCTTCTGCTATCTTTTCATCCAATTCGATGTTGATTTGGCCTTGTTGATTTGAATCGCTCATAACTAATAAATGTATTCTTCTTTACTAGCCATAATTTCATTGTAATCTTCTTTCGAACCTACAATAGTGTGATCATAATCTCTCATACCAGTTCCCGCAGGAATTCTGTGTCCAACGATAACATTTTCTTTAAGACCTTCTAAGGTATCTACTTTACCAGCAACTGCGGCTTCGTTTAATACTTTAGTAGTCTCTTGGAACGATGCCGCCGAGATGAATGATTTGGTTTGTAACGATGCTCTCGTGATACCTTGAAGTACCGGAGTTGCCGTAGCAGTAATAACATCACGTGCTACAACCTGGTTTTTATCATTACGTTTCAATAATGAATTCTCATCTCTTAATTCACGTGGAGAAACAATTTGACCGGCTTTTAACACCTCTGAGTCACCTGCATCTTCTACCACTTTCATTCCGTATAGTTTATCATTCTCTTCGATAAAGTCAGCGGTGTGTATCAATTGCTCTTCCAAGAATAATGTATCTCCCGGATCTTGCACTTGTACTTTACGCATCATTTGACGAATCACTACTTCAAAGTGTTTGTCATTGATTTTTACCCCTTGCAAACGGTAAACCTCTTGAATTTCATTCACCAAATACTGTTGAACAGCTGATGGTCCTTGAATTCTTAAGATATCATCTGGTGTAATAGCACCGTCTGACAATGGCACTCCCGCTTTTACGAAGTCATTCTCTTGAACTAAGATTTGACTTGATAATTTCACTAAGTATTTCTTAACCTCACCAAATTTAGATTCGATAATAATCTCACGGTTACCTCTTTTGATTTTTCCAAAAGAAACAACACCATCGATTTCAGAAACTACCGCAGGGTTTGAAGGATTACGAGCTTCTAACAACTCTGTAATTCTTGGTAAACCTCCGGTGATATCACCTGCTTTAGAAGAACGACGAGGAATTTTAACTAAGATTTTACCAGCTTTAATTTTTTCTCCGTCTTCTACCATAAGGTGAGCTCCAACCGGCAAGTTGTATGAACGAATTAATTCTCCGTCTTTACCGTAAACCAATAAGGTTGGGATTAATTTTTTATTTCTTCCTTCCGAAATTACTTTTTCTTGGAAACCGGTTTGCTCATCGATTTCAACTTGGAACGATTGTCCTTGTTCTAAATCTTCGTAAGCAATTTTTCCGGTAAATTCAGAGACGATAACTCCATTATACGGATCCCATTTACAGATTGCAGCGCCTTTTTCAACAACGTCACCATCTTTTACATTGATAACAGAACCGTAAGGAATATTGTGTGTACTTAATAAAATACCCGTTTTAACGTCTACTAATTTCAATTCCGTTGAACGAGAAACCACGATATCAACTTTGTTGCCATCAGCATCTTCACCAACAACAGTTTTCAAATCTTCGATTTCTAATTTCCCACCAAATCTTGCGATAATTGCAGACTCTTCTGAAACGCCACCCGCTACCCCACCAACGTGGAATGTACGTAATGTCAACTGAGTTCCCGGCTCTCCAATAGATTGGGCAGCGATAACTCCAACTGCTTCACCTCTTTGAGTCATTTTTCCAGTAGCCAAATTACGTCCGTAACATTTAGCACAAATACCTTTTTTAGCTTCACAAGTTAATGGCGAACGCACATCAACTCTTTCCACAGGAGACTCTTCAATCGCTTTAACAATTGCTTCAGTAATTTGCTCTCCAGAATGAATTAAAATTTCATTATTCAATGGATTGATTACATCTTGTAACGCAACACGTCCTAAGATTCTCTCTCCTAAAGTTTCAACGATTTCTTCATTTTTCTTTAAAGCCGAAACTTCAATTCCTCTAAGCGTACCACAGTCTACAGAGTTAACGATTACATCTTGAGAAACGTCATGTAAACGACGAGTCAAGTAACCGGCATCAGCTGTTTTCAAAGCGGTATCCGCCAAACCTTTACGAGCACCGTGAGTAGAGATAAAGTACTCCAAAATCGAAAGACCTTCTTTAAAGTTGGAAAGAATCGGGTTTTCAATAATTTCACCTCCACCAGCGGTTGATTTTTTTGGCTTAGCCATCAAACCACGCATACCAGTTAACTGACGAATCTGTTCTTTAGATCCACGAGCCCCAGAATCAAGCATCATATATACCGAGTTGAAACCTTGTTGGTCTTCTCTAATATTTTTCATTGCCAATTCTGTCAATTGAGCATTAGCAGAAGTCCAGATATCAATAACTTGGTTGTAACGTTCGTTATTGGTAATAAGACCCATGTTATAGTTCGCAGAAATTACATCTACTTGCTCTCTGGCGTCAGCAATTAATTTATTTTTTTGCTCCGGAATTCTGATATCTCCTAATGAGAAGGACAATCCACCTTTGAAAGCGAATTTGTACCCCATATCTTTCATGTTATCAAGGAACGCTGCCGTTGTAGGAACATCTGTTACTGCAAGGATTTTTCCGATGATATCACGCAAAGATTTTTTAGTCAATACTTCGTTGATATATCCTGCTGCTTGAGGCACTACTTCATTAAACAGTACTCTACCGGCAGTAGTTTGTATAATTTTGTATACTAATTCTCCGTTTTCATTAAAGTCTTTCGCTCTGATTTTCACTCTGGCATTCAACTCCACTCTACCTTCATTCAAAGCAATATTACACTCTTCGGCTGAATAGAACGTTAAGCCTTCTCCTAAAATAGTCATTTCCGGAGTAGTCAATCTTTCTTTGGTCATGTAGTACAGACCCAAAACCATGTCTTGAGAAGGAACCGTAATCGG
>JBDLVY010000187.1:0-15415 GCA_039804545.1 Bacteroidota bacterium
TATTTCTAATTAATGAAGCAAAAGTAGAAGGGATATACTAGCGGGTCAGTAACAAATGTTACATTGCATGAAATAGAGTATAGAAAACAAAAAACCTACTGCATAACAGTAGGTTTTGTGACCGCGGCAGGGTTCGAACCTGCAACCCTCAGAGCCGAAATCTGATATTCTATCCAGTTGAACTACGCAGCCCTTTTAGATTATGTCAATAATTTTTTAACGATAGTCGAAATGGTTTTGCCATCGGTTTTACCGGCTAATGCGGCTGATGCTTTGCCCATAACTTGACCCATTGCCGCCATACCAGAGAAACCGCCTTCGGCTATAATAGCTGCTACGATAGTTTCCACTTCTGCTTCAGACAATTGGGCCGGAAGGAACTTTTCTATTACGGCTACTTGAGCTAATTCGGGTGCGGCTAAATCAGCGCGATTTTGTTCGGTGTAGATATTGGCGCTGTCTTTTCTTTGTTTGACCAAGCGTTGTAATAATTTGATTTCTTCGTCGGCAGACAAAGTATCGCCGGCACCGGCTTCGGTTTTGGCTAAAATGATGCCCGATTTTATAGCTCTTAACGCTTCTAATGCGACAGTGTCTTTGGCTCTCATGGCGTTTTTCATTTCGTCCATGATTTGTGTTTCTAAACTCATATTTTGATTATTAGATTGTTAGACTTCTCGTTTTTTAGATTTCTCTAAAATGGTTTGCTTTTTAGCCCCGATTGTAGCTAGCTACCCTGTAGCGCGGAAAGCGGGATAATGGATTACTGAAACAGCCCGAACCTTACGCTCCCGATAAAAATAGAGACAACTGCTAAAAAGCACTGCGAAGTTAAAAAAAATAACCCGAAAATCTCAGTGAAATTTTCGGGTCATTCGATTAGAAAAAAGGGCAGACTAATCTACATTATCGTGCAAGAAAGAATTGTTGGTTCTGATTTGCAAATCGTCATTACTATCAGTACCTAAAGACATTCTTGAATTTGAATTATTGTCGGCGTTGTTTGACAGTTCAACACCAAGGCGTTTGTAAGCCGGTTCTTTTTCCATTTCCTCAATTCTTGACGGATTGTTGTGGAATTTGTAATTGAACTCTTTTAACTTTCTTCTGCGTTCGTCGGCTCTGTGTTTCAGTGTTTCTTCGATAGTCATTTCTACTGGAGACACTTCGTCGAAATAGTTTATGGCTTGCGGTTTTTCAGTTTCCACTTTCATGGTGATGTTCAACTCTTCGGCGATTGGCTCTTCTACTACTGTTTTAGCAGCCGGTTTAGAGTTGAGCAAGTCGTTTTCCAACTCCATGTATTCTTCCAAAGAATATTTGATTACGCCACCTTCATTCAATTCTGTTACCGGAACGAATTGTACGGGTTCGTTTACCACAATTTCATTGGCTTCAGAAAGGTCGAATACGATTCTGCTTTCTTCTAATTCTTGAACTGCTTCAACTACTTCTACTTTTTCAAATACCGGTGTAGCAGCAGGCATGTCGAATGTGAAAGTAATTTGCTCTTCTTCAATCATATTTTGAGGTTCCACCACTTTCATTTCGCGTACTTCAGGCGTAGTTACTTTGTAATCGATGTCCATGATAGGTGAAACGATTTCGAAAGTCACATCTAAATTGCGGATGAATTGGTTCATCGCGATTAATTCGTTGTCATTGATAGCCGTTGGAACTGCTATAATTGTTTCTAGCTGCTGTACAATTTCGCTAACAATTGGTTCTTCTTCGATTAATTCGAATACGATTTTTTCTTCAACTGTTTCTACTTTTGGAGTATCAATATTGGTTTGGAAAACTTCAACCGGTTTTTGGGTTAAGTCGCGCACCAACTTTTGATCATCTTCTAAAGCATGAACGATTTTCTTTGCTTCTATATTCAAAAGACCATTTTGTTGTTCTTGATTAAAACCAGTAGCAATAATAGTTACAGCTATTGAATCTCCTAACGTTTCGTCTTCACCAACTCCCATAATAATGTTGGCATTATTACCGGCTTCCGATTGAATGTAATCGTTGATTTCTCCTATTTCGTCAATTGTAATTTCATTATTACCGGAAACGATAAGCAACAATACGTTTTTGGCACCGGTGATTTTATTATCATTTAATAAAGGAGAATCTAAGGCAGAAATTATAGCATCTTTTGCTCTGTTTTCGCCATTAGCAGTGGCAGAGCCCATGATAGCTCTTCCGCTATTTTCCAACACAGTTTTTGCATCTTTTAAGTCGATGTTTTGGGTGTAGTGGTGTGTAATTACTTCTGCAATACCGCGAGAAGCCGTAGCCAACACTTCATCTGCTTTAGAGAAACCAGCTTTGAAGCCTAAATTTCCGTAAACTTCTCTTAATTTATTGTTATTGATAACAATCAAAGAATCAACTTGTTTTCTTAATTTTTCAACCCCTAACAAGGCTTGGTCAGAGCGTACTTTGCCTTCAAACTGGAACGGAATTGTCACGATACCAACGGTAAGAATATCTCTTTCTTTGGCCAACTGTGCAATTACTGGAGCTGCACCGGTTCCTGTTCCTCCACCCATACCGGCAGTGATGAATACCATTTTGGTATTGCTGTCCAACATTTTTTCGATGTCGCCCACACTTTCCAAAGCGGATTGTTGTCCTACATCGGGATTAGCGCCTGCGCCAAGACCTTCGGTCAGGTTTACACCCAACTGAATTTTATTGGGTACCGGACTGTTTTGAAGCGCTTGTGAGTCGGTATTACAAACGATGAAATCTACACCTTTGATTCCCTGTTTGAACATGTGATTGATAGCGTTACTTCCGCCGCCACCAACACCGATTACTTTAATCACATTTGATTGATTCTTTGGTAAATCAAATGAGATACTTCCAAATTCTGAGTTGCTTATCATACTATTTTGGTGTTAGGTTTTATTCTGTTTAATCTAAAATTTACTCTGCGTTATCTAAAAAATCTTTAATCTTATCTACATAGCGGTCAAAAAACGAGCGTCTGATTTTGTCTTCTGTTGTCTCTGCTTTTGTTTTTTCTTCCACGACATCTTCTTTGATCACTTCTTCTTTGGGTTCAAAAACCGGTTGTTGTACTATTGGTTTTGGTATTTCGGCAACCACTTCTTTCAGTTCTATTTTGTAAGCACTGTTTGAATTGTTTTCGATACTGTTCATGACCAATCCTACTGCGGTAGCAAAAAGAGGACTCGAAATTTCTTCTCCAGAATTGCCAGCCAAATGTTCGTTTGGATAACCAATTCTCGTGTCCATTCCCGTGATGTATTCTACCAATTGCTTGATGTGTTTTAGTTGCGAACCACCACCGGTTAAAACGATACCGGCAATTAATTTCTTGCGCGGATCTTCGTGTCCGTAAGCTTTGATCTCGGTGAAAACTTGTTCGATAATTTCTACTACTCTGGCGTGAATGATTTTCGACAAATTCTTAAGCGAAATCTCTTTTGGATCTCTTCCTCTTAAACCCGGAATTGAAACAATTTCGTTGTCTTTATTTTCTCCCGGCCAAGCGGAGCCGAATTTTACTTTCAATAACTCTGCTTGTTTTTCGATAATCGAACAGCCTTCTTTGATATCATCGGTAATTACATTTCCACCAAAAGGCACCACGGCTGTATGGCGAATAATACCATCTTTAAAAATGGCCAAATCGGTTGTTCCTCCACCAATATCTATTAAGGCTACGCCCGCTTCTTTTTCTTCTTGACTCAAAACTGCATCAGCTGAAGCCAATGGTTCTAAAGTCAATCCAGATAATTCGATACCCGAACTTTGAATACATCTTCCAACGTTTCGGATGGAAGAAGCTTGTCCAACTACCACGTGGAAACTGGCTTCTAATCTTCCGCCGTACATTCCGATAGGTTCTTTGATTTCTGATTGCCCATCGATTTTAAATTCTTGTGGCAATACGTGGATAATCTCTTCTCCGGGAAGCATCGCCAATTTATTAACTTGGTCGATTAACAATTGAATATCTCTTCCGCTGATTACCTCTTCAGGATTTGTTCTGATGACATAATCGGTATGTTGTATGCTGCGAATGTGTTGCCCGGCAATACCTACAACTACATCGTTAATTTTGTAACCTGAATTATTTTCTGCTTCAAGAACTGCTTGTTGAATAGACTGAATAGTTTGCGTTATATTATTAACAACACCACGAGCTACACCAAGACTTTTGGATTTACCAACACCCAAAATTTCTAACTTTCCATACTCATTTTTCTTGCCAATCATGGCCACAATCTTGGTCGTCCCAATGTCTAATCCGACTGCAATATTCTCTTTTTCCATAATCTTCTATTTAATGCACACCACTTGCTTGGTAAACTTCAAATTAATTCTTCGGTACTTGCCCAAAGTGCTATCTAAAACTGCCTTCTGAAAAAAGGCTTTGTAATTCTTAAATTTTCTGTCGATGTTAATAGTTCTACCGAAATCGATTTGATAATCATAATTTCTGTTCGCCATAATTAAGCCACCGTTAGGCAAAACTTGCACTCCAATGATGTTTTTTTTCAAAAAATCATCCCCCGCAATCCTCTTCAAAACTTCAGCTAATTTTTCTTTTTTTACTGCTGTAATTTCTCCCGATAATAGGGGTACTCTTGCGGTGTAATTGTCAGACAAAGGCATTTTATTTCCCTCATTATCAACATAAAAAGAACCCAGCTCATCAAACACTCTGCCTACAGGTGTTTTTTGTTCTACAACTGCTTTTAAAACCCCATCAACACTGACAAAAACATCAGCTCTTTGGATCATCTGATGTCCATTGACCGACTTTTCCAATTTATTCAAATCTAAACCATCTTTATTGATAGTTTTTAGCTCCTGATTTTTTTCTATTAACAATTTATTAACCGTTTCGGGCTTGATAAAAAGAGCGTTTTGACCTACAAAAACCACTTCAGTTTTTTTTATTTTTCGCATGGCATTTCGGTGCGAAGTGAACGAAAACAGGAAGATTACGACCGAAATCATAAGCACTAATCTGATATTTGTCCAAGTGAAAATTTTCATATGTCTTTAATATTTGTTGTTTATAATGTCATACGGAATACGCCAGTTTTAAACAACCCTTTTTAATTCAATTTTTATTCGCAAAAAACTGCGTATTTTATGATAAAGCCAATTTAATTTTTGGAACCAATTCGCCTATATCTCCTGCACCGATTGTTACAATTATTTTAGCACTATTTTCTAAAATTTCCGGAATTAAATCTCCTTTTGAAACCAATTTTTTGTTGGGATTTTCCATTTTAGAAAGCAACCAATTTGAGGTAATTCCTTCCATTGGCAATTCTCTTGCGGGATAAATATCCAGCAACAAAATTTCGTCAAATTGCGATAAGCTTTTGGCAAAATCATCTGCAAAATCTTTTGTTCTGCTAAACAAATGCGGTTGGAAAATAGCCAACACTTTTTCACCCGGATACAATTCTCGAACAGCTTGATGCACTGCGTTAATTTCTGTTGGATGATGGGCATAATCATCTATATAAACCAACTCATTGGTTTTTATTTGGTAGGAAAATCTGCGTTGAATTCCTTTAAATGAAGCCAATGCTTTAGCAATAGACTCGGTTGGGGTACCATAAGTCTTAGACATTGCTAAAGCCATCAAAGCATTCATTAAATTGTGTCTTCCCGGCAGACCAAATTTTAAATCAGTAATTGTTTCCAATGGCGTTTGCACATCAAAAACATAGAATCCGTTTTCAATTCGGATATTGAAAGCCGTATAAGTTGCCTCTTCATTAATTCCAATAGTTAAACCTTCGAGAGGCAAACCTTTTGGAACAAATAAATTGTTTTTATCTTCTACTTTATCAGCAAATTCACGGAACGAATCTTCAATGGCTGAAGCATCGCCGTAAATATCTAAATGGTCAGCATCCATAGAAGTTACGCAAGCAATATTTGGATGTAAGTGCAAAAACGAACGGTCAAATTCATCAGCCTCAACAACTGTGACCGTTTTGCCGTTTCCGATTAAATTAGAATGGTAATTTTCTACAATGCCGCCTAAGAAAGCCGTAACATCTGCACCACTTTCGTAAAGAATGTGCCCTAAAATACTGGAAGTTGTTGTTTTTCCGTGCGTTCCAGCTACCGCAAAACAAAAAGTATCTTTGGTGATTATACCTAAAACCTCTGCCCGTTTTTTTACGGTATAATTTCTTTCCAAAAAGAAATTCCATTCCGAATGCGTAACCGGTACAGCCGGTGTGATGATAACCAAAGTATTTTCAGTATAATAATCGGTTGGAATTAAACCAATATTGTCTTCGAAATGAATGTTCATTCCGGTTGCAATCAACTCGTCAGTCAGCATGGTTGGCGTCTTGTCATAACCCGAAACATTCTTACCAATGTTTTGGAAATAACGCGCCAAAGCACTCATTCCGATGCCTCCGATGCCAATGAAATAGACGTTATGAATTTGGTTTAGGTTCATTTTTAAGGTGCTAAGGTGCTGAGGCACTAAGGCTCTAAGGTTTAGCTTTTATTAATTTAATAATTTGTTCTACTATGTCTTTTGTGGCGTTGGGCTTAGCTAATTTTTTTATGTTTTGGCTTAAGCTTAACTGCAAATTTTCGTTTGAAATTAAATCTGAAAAAGTGGTTTCAAACTTTTCCTCTAATTCGCTTTCTTTTAAAAGAATGGCGCCGTTTTTATCAACAATGGCTTTGGCATTTTTGGTTTGATGGTCTTCGGCCACATTGGGCGACGGAATAAAAACGGTTGGTTTTCCCACCAAGCACAATTCTGAAACAGACGATGCTCCTGCTCTTGAAATCACAAAATCGGTTGCTGCATATATCAAATCCATTCTATCAATAAACGCAACGACTTGCACATTGGCTTTCTCATTGAAGTGTTGGTATTCATCGAAATACAATTTTCCGCATTGCCAAAAAACCTGAACACCACTTTCCAAAAGAAAATCGAGTTCTTTGGCGATTAATTGGTTTACCCTTCTGGCTCCGAGACTTCCACCAAGAACCAACAATGTTTTTTTATTGGAATCCAATTTAAAATAGGCGATTCCTTCATTCCTTTTGGTTTCAACATCCAACAAGTCTTGACGAACGGGATTTCCGGTGAAAACGATTTTCTCTTTTGGAAAAAATCTTTCTAAATTTTCATACGCCACACAAATCGCGTTGGCTTTTTTACTCAACAATTTATTGGTAATTCCAGGATAGGAATTTTGTTCCTGAATGACTGTTGGAATATTCAAACTATTGGCCATTTGCAATAAAGGGCCGCTGGCAAAACCACCGGTTCCGATAACCACATCAGGCTTGAAATTTTTTATAATTTTTCTAGATTTCCACAAACTTCTGATAAGTTTGAAGGGAAACATCATGTTTTGTAAAGTAATCTTGCGTTGCAAACCGGCAATCCACAAACCTTCGATTTTGTAACCGGCTTGTGGTACTTTTTGCATTTCCATTTTGTCTTTGGCACCTACAAAAAGGAACTCAGCCTCGGGGAAACGAGATTTTAATTCATTGGCAATCGCTACCGCCGGATAGATATGTCCACCGGTTCCACCACCACTTAATATGAATTTTAGTTTTTTCATTTAATTTTTCTTCAAAATCGGTTCCAATGGATTGGCTTTATCTTCGATAGAATAACTTTCGAGTTCGGCTTGTATGGCAGCTTTTTCGGCCTCATCCTCATCCTGCAATTGTTTGTCTATCATTCTTTGCAAAGCGTCTTCCCGTTTTTGCTTATCGGCTAATTCTTCGGCAATTTCCTCTTCTTTTTTGGTCACACTTAAAATAATTCCCAGCGCAATACAAGTCATCCAAATAGAACTTCCACCACTACTTATTAGTGGCAATGTTTGTCCGGTAACGGGAAATAATTCTACCGCAACTGCCATATTGGTCATGGCCTGAAATATGATAGGGAAGCCTAAGCCTATGACGACTAATTTCCCAAAAAGCGAATTGGATTTGTGTGCCGCAACTACAAAGCGAAATAACAAAAGCATGTACATAACCAACACCAAAATACCTCCAAAAAGGCCATATTCCTCCACAATAATTGCATAGATAAAATCGGAAGATGATTGTGGCAAAAAGTTTTTTTGCACACTTTTTCCTGGACCTAAACCATAAACTCCGCCAGAGGCTATGGCGATTTTAGCTTTCTCAATTTGGTAATCATCTTCATCAGGCTTATCACTGGTGAAATTATCGATACGGTTAATCCAAGTATCAACACGATTGGGGAATGCTTCAGGAAATTGTTTGGCCACTAAGATAAAAAAGGTCAGCCCGACAATTCCGGCACCTACAATGATTCCAATATACTTTAATGGATATTTCCCAATAAATGCCAGCATTAAAACCATCGAAAATATTAAGGCTGCAGTCGATAAATTAGCCGGTAAAATTAAAATGATTGTAACAAAAACAGGCGTCCACAAATCCCATAAAGACGATTGAAAGGTTATTGGTGTGTCTCTGGTTTTGGATAAATAACGCGCCACAAAAACATACAAAACTATAGCGGCTAATGTTGACGTTTGGAAAGTAATTCCGATAAAAGGAATCTGTATCCAACGGCTGGCATTGGCACCTTGAATGACTGTTCCTTTGAATAAAGTGTAAATTAACAATATCCAAACAACCGGCAATAGCAACCTTGAAATCGTTCGGAAATAGTGATACGGCACTTTGTGGATTTTATATAAAATAAAAAACCCAACAAAAACTTGCGCACCGTGTTTCAATAAATATGTTAAGGCATTTCCGGAACCGTGGCGCATGTAGGCCAAATTACTACTCGCACTAAACACGGGCATAAACGAAAATAGCGCCAACAAGGCTACGAATGCCCAGATGACTTTATCTCCTTTTAAGCTGTGAATTAGTTCTTTCATTGTTTGAGCTTTTAGCTAATAGCAGTTAGCCTTTAGTTTTTTAAAATCTTATACTTTTCGCTAACAGCTAAATGCTGAAAGCTTATCGCTTATTATAAATTTTGTACCGCTACTTTAAATTGGTTTCCTCTGTCTTCATAGTTTTGGAACAAATCAAAACTTGCACAAGCCGGAGAGAGTAAAACCGCATCGCCTTTTTCGGTTAAATATTTTGCTGTATTGACTGCGTCACGCATATTATCCACTTCAACCATCATATCAACTACATCACTAAAAGCATCAATGATTTTTTTGTTATCCAAACCAAGGCAAATAATCGCTTTTACTTTTTCGCGTACTAACGGCATCAACTCACTGTAATCGTTTCCTTTGTCAACGCCACCGACAATCCAAACAGTTGGAACCGTCATGCTATCTAAAGCGAAGAAAGTCGCGTTGACATTAGTGGCTTTACTATCATTGATGTACTGCACATTTTGGATTTTGAGTACTTTTTCCAAACGGTGTTCTACGCCTTGAAAATTGGACAAACTCTCGCGTATGGTTTGTTTTCTGATTTTCATCAATTGGGCGACAGAAGTGGCAGCCATAGCATTTTTCATGTTGTGTTTTCCTTCCAAAGAAATGTCTGCTGTTTTCATTTCAAATTCCTCGTTGTTGATGATGATGTCCATAGTATTGTTTTTTATAAAGGCTCCGTTTTCAAAAGTATTATTTAGTGAAAAAGGAATTAATTTTGCTTTTGTTTTGTTATTTTGTAACCATCCTGAAATCGCTTCGTCATCGGCGTCGTAGATGAAAAAATCATCTTCAGTTTGGTTCATTGTTATTCTAAATTTTGACGCTATATAATTTTCATATTTGTATTCATATCGATCCAAATGATCCGGACTAATATTTGTTAGAATTGCTATGTCAGGCTTGTAATTGATGATGCCATCCAATTGAAAACTGCTCAATTCCAAAACATAGTAATCATAGTTTTCTTCGGCGACTTGCCAGGCAAAACTCTTACCAATATTGCCGCCCAATCCCACATTCAATCCGCCTTCTTTTAGCAAATGGTAAGTCAGCATGGTTGTTGTTGTTTTCCCGTTACTTCCGGTGATTCCGATGGTTTTGGCATTGGTAAACGGATAGGCAAACTCGATTTCGGAAATCACTGAAATTCCATTTTCCAAAAGTTTTTTAACCAATGGCGCTTTCTCAGGAATTCCGGGACTTTTCATGACTATATCGGCATTGAGGATTAATTCCTCTGTATGCTTTTCGTCTTCCCATTGGATTTCATATTGATTAAGAACGTCTCTGTAATTTTCTTTTATTTTCCCCATATCGGACACAAAAACATCGTATCCTTCTTTCTTTCCTAAAATGGCGGTTCCAACCCCACTTTCGCCTCCGCCCAGTATTACCAATCTTTGCATTATCTCAATTTTAAAGTCACTATGGAAACAATTGCCAACAGTATCGCAACAATCCAAAAACGGGTTACGATTTTACTTTCGTGATAGCCTTTCTTTTGGTAATGATGGTGTAAAGGCGACATGAGAAAAATTCTTTTACCTTCGCCAAATCGCTTTTTGGTGTATTTGAAATAAGAAACCTGCATGATTACGGATAAGTTCTCGGCAAAAAAGATGGCACACAATACCGGTAACAACATTTCTTTACGAACCGAAATCGCTAAAACTGCTATAATTCCGCCAATAGTTAAACTTCCTGTATCGCCCATGAATACCGATGCCGGATAGGAATTGTACCAAAGGAATCCTATTAAAGCTCCGACGAATGCCGAGATGAAAACCGTCATTTCTCCTGAATTTGGGATGTACATTATATTCAAATATCCTGAGAGAATCACGTTACCCGAAACGAAAGTAAAAATCCCCAATGCCAACACAGAAATAGCTGAAGTTCCTGCGGCTAATCCGTCGATACCATCGGTTAAATTAGCGCCATTGGAAACAGCTGTGATGATAAAAATCACGATGGGAATAAAAATTAGCCAAGCCCAGTTTTCATAACCTTCGCCTGTCCATTCAATAAATTTGGCATAATCCAACTCATTGTTTTTGGTGAATGGAATTGTTGTGGTCGTTGATTTGTGTTCTATTGGTGTTTGAGTAATTACGTTCTCTGTTTGGTTAACAGAAGTTACAGCTTTCTCTCTAACCGTTACACCAGGATGAAGATACAGTACAGAACCCACAATTAAACCTAAACCTACTTGTCCGATTACTTTGAAAATCCCTTTTAAACCTTGTTTGTCTTTCTTGAAGATTTTGATGTAATCATCGATGAAGCCGATTGTACCCATCCAAAGTGTGGTTACAATTAAAAGGATAATGTAAATATTATTCAATTTGGTCAACAAAATCACCGGAATCAATGTGGCAATAATGATAATTAATCCACCCATAGTTGGTGTTCCCGCTTTTTCGTTTTGTCCTTGTAAACCAAGTTCTCTAACCGTTTCTCCTACTTGCTGATCTCTCAAAAAGTTGATGATTTTTTTTCCGTAAATGGTTGAAATCATCAAAGAAAGAATCAAAGCTAAAGCCGAACGAAAAGTAATGTATTGGAAAACTCCGGTTCCCGGAACATCCATGGTTTTGTCGAGGTATTCAAATAAATAATATAGCATAAGTTTATTTATTTAGCTGTTCTAATAGTTCTTTTACAATTTTCATATCGTCAAAATCGTGACGAACGCCTTGAATTTCCTGATAAGTTTCGTGTCCTTTTCCGGCTATTAAGATGATATCATTTGGTCCGGCCAATTGACAAGCGGTTTTAATGGCTTGTTTTCTATCGACGATAGACAAGGTTTTTTTGTGATTTTGCGGCTCAACGCCTTTTTCCATATCCGAAATAATATCAATCGGATCTTCTGTTCTCGGATTATCGGAGGTGATAATAACCTGATTGCTCATTGTAGTGGCAATGTTAGCCATGATTGGTCTTTTGGCTTTATCTCTATCACCGCCACAACCCACAACGGTTATTAATTTTTCATTATTGGTACGAATATCATTAATCGTAATCAACACATTTTCCAAAGCATCGGGCGTATGTGCATAATCAACAATAGCTGTTATTTTTTGGTTGGAAACGATAAATTGGAAACGACCGGATACACTTTCTAGTTCAGAAAGCAAACGCAATACTTCTAATTTATCCAGGCCTAATTCAACCGCTGTTCCAAAAATTGCCAATAAATTATAGGCATTGAAAGTACCTATTAGTCTAACCCAAACTTCATTTTCGTTGATTTTCAACAACAATCCTGACAATTGGTTTTCCAAAATCTGTGCTTTATAATCGGCGTATGATTTTAGCGCATAAGTCAATTTTCGGGCACTCGTATTTTGAAGCATTACCGTTCCGTTTTTATCATCGATGTTGGTCAAAGCGAAAGCCGTTTTTGGCAAATGGTCGAAAAATGATTTTTTTACATCTCTGTATTCTGCAAAAGTTGGATGGTAATCTAAATGGTCGTGCGATAAATTGGTAAAAACGCCACCCGCAAAATGCAATCCTTCTGTTCTTTTTTGGTGAACACCGTGCGAACTCACTTCCATAAAGCAATATTCAACACCAACAGCATTCATTTCGGACAAATAATGATTAATGGTTAATGAATCCGGAGTCGTATGCGTGGCTTTGTATTCTGCATCATCCACCATGATTTTTACGGTAGATAGCAAACCGACTTTGTAACCCGCTTTTTTAAACAATTGGAACAAAAGTGAGGCGATGGTGGTTTTGCCATTGGTACCGGTAATTCCGACTAATTTTAAATTCTGGGATGGATTGCCATAATAATTAGAAGCCAAAAATGCCAAAGCCGCATTGGTATCTTTTACTTGAATATAAGTTACGCCTGTAACGATAACTTCGGGTAAAACATCACAAACGATAACTGTTGCGCCCAGATTTATTGCTTTTTCTATAAAGTCATGCCCATTGGAAACTGTGCCTCGAATCGCCACGAAAACATCATTTTCCTGAACTTTTCGCGAATCGAATTCGATTTTGCCAATAGCCATTTCCGTCGAACCTTTTACGACTTCGATGGCGACTTTATACAATATGTCTTTTAAAATAATCACGATAATTCGAGTATGATGATTTGATTTTTATTTAAAGGTGAACCAGGTTGAATGGATTGTCTTTTGACTTTACCAAACCCAACAACTTTCACTTTTACTTTCATATTTTCCAGAAGTGCGACAGCATCCATACCGCTCATGCCTTTTAGATTAGGAATGGTTTTCCCGTCTGCATTTGACTTGTCATCGTATGCATTGTATGCCTTCTCCTGTTTGGCGATCTTTTTATTAAGATTTTTAATTTCGTTGGTGGATGGCGCATCGGTAAAAATCTTTTGGGCCACGCGCTTGAAAACTGGTCCGGCCACATCGGCACCATAATAATTATTGCCTGACGTATTTGGTTTGTGAACCACTACAATACAAGAATATTTAGGGTTTTCCGCTGGGAAAAAGCCAACGAAAGAAGAGATGTAATGTTTTTCACTTCCGCCATTTTTACCGTAATTCGCTTGAGCTGTTCCTGTTTTTCCGGCCATCGAAAAGTCTTTGGAATACAGCTTAGAACCCGTCCCTTTTTTGACCACATTTGCTAAAACCGCTTTTAACTTTTTAGTCGTTTCGTCGGAGCAGATTTTTGGGTTGATGACTTCTTTATTGTATTTTTTGATGACTTTATTCCACTCTTTGATTTCGGAAACAAATTGTGGTTTTACCATTTCACCATTATTGGCCACCGCATTGTACAAAGTCAATGTTTGTAATGGCGTCATTGCAACACTGTATCCAAAAGCCATCCATGGCAAAATATTAGGATTCCAATTTTTATCTGTCGTCTGATGAACAATAGGCTTTCCTTCTCCTTGAAATGGTAATCCAAGAGGTTTATTCAAACCCATTTTATTTATTCTATCGATAAATTCTTGTGGATTATTTTTATAATTTTCATAAACGGCTTGTACCAAAACCGTATTGGAAGACAATTCAAAACCTCTACCTAATGAAATTTTTCCATAACCACCTGTATGAGAATCGCGAACTTTGTCACCTCTATAAGTAATAACACCGCCACGGCTATCGTATACCTTTGATGTATCGACTTTATTATCATCCAACAAGGCAATCATATCAACTAACTTAAATGTTGAGCCCGGTTCATGAGATTCTTTAATCGCATAATTTTCAGTTTCAAAATAAGTTGAATCGCTTTCTTTTAACTTTCCTAAATTGGAAATCGCTCTGATTTTACCGGTTTTGGTTTCCATCACGACTACACAACCGTGTTCGGCTTTGAAATCTTGTAATTGTTTCAACAAAGCATGATGCGCAATGTCTTGGATGTAAACATCAATAGTAGAAATCACGTCATAACCGTCTTGAGGGTCAATTTCATTTTGGTCACGAATGGGTTTCCATTGGCCTTTGGCTATTTTTTGTTTTAAAACTTTTCCGTCTTTGCCGTTAAGGTATTTTCTGAATGACCATTCGATTCCTTTACCGTCGGGTTTTCCTTCGGGCGTGATTCTTTCGTAGCCAATGGTTCTTTCGGCAATTTTTCCTATCGGATGTTCACGAACCGTTTCTTGTTCGGTAATCATTCCGCCTTTATTAGCTCCTAAATTGAACAATGGAAAACTTTTGATTTTCATGTATTGTGTATAGCTCAAATCGCGGGCTATAAGTAAAAATCTATTTTTATTGTTTCTGGCTAAAGTCAGTTGTGAATAGTAAAAAGAACTTGGTTTACCCAACATTACCGACAAAGAATCGGCCAATGGTCTAGCATTTTTGGCAAAATCTTCCCCTTTAGGTGCGACGGCATCAAATCGGATGTTGTAATTGGGAATAGAAGTCGCGAGCAAACTACCATCTGCAGAATAAATATTTCCTTTATTGGCTGGAATTACAAAGTTCTTTACTGTTCTTTCTTTGGCCAGCTTTCGGTAATGATCACCTTCAACCCACTGAATTTTGGTAAGTTTGAAAGTAATAGCCAAAGCCATCAAAAAGAGACAGAAAGCTACTAAGTAGATTCGGTAAGAGATATGTTTATCTTCTACTGCCATAATTTTTGGAAAAAACTTTTTTCTGTTGGTTTTTTAATTTTTATTTTTTGTGGCGGAACCGAAGAGGGAAAAATTTTTCTTTCTTTCATTCTTTCGGAAACGGTTGATTCCATTTTTAATTTCATTAATTCAGAGCGTTTGTCAACAAATTCAGAACGCAATTCTTTTACTTCATTGGTCAACTCGGCAATTCTGAAAATTTTTTGGTCATAGCGATGTTCGTTGGCAATCATCAAAATGGCAAGCAAAATCAGAAATACTATGAATCGCCAGTTTTTGGTAGCATCTTCATTGACTAAAAATCGAGCTTTTAATATGCCGTAAACTCCTTTTTTCATTTCTTATTTCTTTTCTGCTACTCTCAACTTTGCGCTTCTAG
>JBDLVY010000188.1:0-2979 GCA_039804545.1 Bacteroidota bacterium
GGTTCATTTTTACTCGGTCAAATTCTTTAACCAATAAGTTTAAGAAATCTTTGTTATCTTCATTAAAATTCAAGCTGTTAACTTCAATACCAACCTTGTCAATGTTGGCTTGTTTTTTGGAAACAGATTCTATGGTTTTATAAATCCCATATAACTTCTGAGCGACTTCAACCTGAGTTAAAACGGTCTCATCATACTTGCGGTTGTTCTCGGCAATCTCCGATAAATATCGTGTTCTGTGTGGCGGAATCACGAATATCTTCTCACTCATTTCACGGGTGATTTCGAAAGTCGATTTCAAATCGGCTCCGGTTTTATCTACAATCTTATCCATGATTTTCTTGTAGAGTGTATTCATGCCCGGATCATTAAACTGTGACGCAATGGTACCAATAACAGGCATCTCATCAGGATTGGAATCCCATAGATTGTGATTGCGTTGGTACTGTTTTTTCACATCGCGAATCGCATCTAAAGCACCGCGTTTGTCAAACTTATTAATCGCTACCAAATCAGCAAAATCAAGCATGTCGATTTTTTCCAATTGGGTGGCAGCACCAAATTCAGGCGTCATTACATATAAAGACACATCCGAATGTTCCAAAATCTCGGTATCACTTTGCCCAATTCCGGAAGTTTCCAAAATAATAATATCATATTTTGCGGCTTTTAACACCTGAATCGCTTCGTTTACATATTTAGACAAAGCCAAATTCGACTGACGTGTGGCCAACGAACGCATGTAAACTCTAGGATTATTAATGGCATTCATACGAATTCTATCGCCTAATAATGCACCGCCGGTTTTTCTTTTGGACGGGTCAACCGAAATCAATCCGATGGTTTTTTCAGGGAAATCAATTAGAAACCTACGCACTAATTCGTCTACTAAAGAAGATTTTCCAGCACCACCGGTTCCGGTTATTCCCAAAACAGGAATGTGTGTAGATTCGTTTTTCTTGTGAATAGCATCTAAAGTTTCTTTGGCTACATCCGGGAAATTCTCGGCCGATGAAATCACTCGGGCAATCGCGGTCGGATTTTTTTCTTCCAAATGATTGATCTCTCCATTCAAAGTATCACCAACAGGATAATCCGATTGTTTAACCAAATCATTAATCATCCCTTGTAATCCCATGGCACGACCGTCATCCGGAGAATAAATTCGGGTAATACCGTATTCGTGTAATTCCGAAATTTCAGATGGCAAAATTACACCGCCACCGCCACCGAATATTTTGATATGACCTGCTCCTTTTTCCTTTAACAAATCATGCATGTATTTAAAATACTCATTGTGTCCGCCTTGATAAGACGTCATAGCAATGGCATTCGCATCTTCTTGAATGGCTGTATTCACAACTTCTTCTACACTGCGGTCGTGACCTAAGTGAATTACTTCTACTCCGGTCGCTTGGATAATGCGTCGCATGATGTTGATAGCAGCATCGTGACCATCAAAAAGAGAAGCTGCAGTTACAATTCTTACTTTATTTTTAGGAATATAGGGTTGTTCTTGAACCATTGTTAAATAAGTGTCTGTTTTGAGGGTGCAATTTACAGAATTATTAAAAAAGTACCATTTAAAATCTGAAAAATAAAACCAAATGTCGGTTTTAGAAAGAATGATTAAATTAACAGTAGCCCAACTTTTTTCGGCATGAAGATTGCTTACTTTTGGAAAACAATAGTATACGACAATGAAAACAAAAATCGCTTTACTTCTTTTAATTCCAACTTTAGGTTTTTCACAAATTAAAATTTTAGACAAAATTAAAAAAACAGTACCATCAACTAGTACTTCAAACGCATTAGCTTCTCTTAGTTCAGGCGATATCTCCCAAGGATTAAAGGAAGCTTTGAATAAAGGTATAGAAAAACAAGTGACCAAATTGACTGCTGTTGACGGTTTCTATAAAAATGAAATGGTCAAAATTTTATTGCCAGAAGAACTACAAAAAGTAGACAAAACCTTGCGAAAAATGGGCATGAGTTCTTTAGCAGATAAAGGAATTCTAATGTTAAATCGCGCTGCTGAAGATGCAGTAAAAGAATCGACACCTATTTTTGTAGATGCGGTTAAAAACATGAGTTTTACCGATGCAAAAAACATACTGATGGGAGATGAAAAAGCAGCTACTGCGTATTTACAAACCGAAACTACAAATTCTTTGTATGCCAAATTCAATCCGGTGATACAAAGTTCCTTTGCCAAAGTTGGTGCCGATAAAGTTTGGGCGAGCATCATCAAAAAATACAACAGTTTACCAATGGTAACCAAAGTCAATCCCGACTTAACCGATTACACCACCAACAAAGCCTTAGAAGGTGTTTTCAAAATGATTGCTTTAGAAGAAAAAGACATTCGAACCAATCTGAATGCCAGGAGTACTGACTTGCTAAAAAAAGTGTTTGCCAAGCAAGACAAAAAGTAATCCTTGAAATCAAATAAATTTTTAGAAATCAATAACATAAGTATAACATAACCTTAACACAAGTACTCAAAAACGAGCCATATATTTGTGGTGTAATAAATTGGTTTTTTATTATTTGGTTAGGTTAGTTAAAAAATTGCCGGTGTTTGAAAAAGCATCGGCCTTTTTTTTAGGCTATTTTTTCGTGAAGTAATTTGAAATACCCAAAGGCTTTAACCAAGCGACTTCCATACCAGGAAAACATTTCACCATCTACAAAAATAGTCTTCGCATGATGGGTAAATCGTCCCAATTCAAAGGCATGTTCATCAGTAAAAGGAAAGGGTTCTGAAGAAAGCAAAACTAAATCAGGATCACCTTGAATGCGCATTTTTTGAATTATAACTTCAGGATATCGGCCTTCGTATTTGGGATTGTTATGGTAAATATTTTCGAATTTATTCAGTTTCAATAATTCATCTATAAAAGTATTTCCACCGGCAACCATATAAGGATTAGCCCAAATAAAATAAGCCACTTTGTTAACCGGTTTGTCTTTTATGAA
>JBDLVY010000189.1:0-5638 GCA_039804545.1 Bacteroidota bacterium
CCAGCGTCAGCTGCAATTGCATCGATTAATTCTGATTTGTTCATAATGTTAGTTATTAATTGTTGGTTAAACATTTTGTTAATGATAACAAATTTAATAGGAATTCCTTACCACACAAGCGATTTGGCGTTTTTTTCAAGTATTTGTTGATAACTTCGAGCTTTTGTTGATAAACCGCGGTATTTCATCGGTTATTTGACTAAAAAAAGCGCTTGAGACCTTATTCTGCTTGCGCTCTTTCGGAAAAGGTAACCCCATTAAGCAGCTCGTGAGCCTGCATTTTTTTCTTTCCCGGTAATTGCAAACTTAGGATTTGAATGAATCCATCTTTAACCGCCACTTTGATTTCTTTTTTGGTGGTGATTATTTGCCCAACGTCAAATGAATGTTGTTCCCGGATTACTTTGGCGTCATATAATTTCACATTCCATTCTTCGTCATTATCTTTAAAGAAACACCAAGCCGATGGATAAGGTGATAAGCCTCGAATTAAATTATGGATCTCAGTTGTTGATTTACTCCAATCTATTTTACAGTTTTCTCGATTGAGTTTGTAAGCCGTTTTAATTTCCGAATGATCTACTTGAATTGTCGTCTCCACATTTCCATTTTCAATCAAAGTCAAAGTATTTATAACTGCATCACTTCCTAATGCCATTAATCTATCATGCAATTCACCTGCGTTTTCTTCCGTACTAATTGCCGTTTCTTTACTCAAAATCATGGCGCCAGTATCAATCTTATCATCAATAAAGAAAGTAGTTACACCGGTTTTGGTTTCTCCATTAATAATGGCCCAATTAATTGGCGCAGCTCCGCGATAGTTCGGCAATAAGGATGCATGAAGGTTAAAAGTGCCCAACTTCGGCATGCGCCAAACAACTTCTGGCAACATTCTGAAAGCAACTACAACTTGTAAATTGGCATTCAGGCTTTGTAATTCGGCTAAAAAAGTCTCGTCTTTTAAATTAGAAGGTTGTAATAGTTTTAAATTGTGTTCTAAAGCATATTCTTTCACTGCCGAATATTTAATCTTTTGGCCACGACCGGCAGGTTTATCTACCGCAGTAATGACACCAACCACTTCGTAATTGTTCTTGATTATGGTGTCCAAAATGCCAACAGCAAACTCTGGTGTTCCCATAAAAACGATGCGTAATTTTTCCATGCTTATTTTAAGGAGTATAAATTATTCGATTTGATACTAATGGTTTCTGCTTCCAAAAGCTTTTGCAGCGCAAAGATAACATCGTCCTTGGGAAATTTGGTCAATTTTTGAATATCTCTCGAATTAAAATCTTGTATTTTCAATAACTCTACAATCTTTTCCGAAACGGTTTCGGGGTTTTGTTTCTTTTTATTTTTGGCAATACAATAGGAGCAAATGCCACAATCGTCTTTTTGATTTTCGCCAAAATACTGCATCAATAATTTACTCTTGCAAGTTTTGTTGTCCTTGCTATAGTTTAAAACAGCTTGGAGTTGCTCTGTTTTTAATTTGTTCTGCGCTAAAAGGTATTTTGACACACGGTTAATTGTAAGTTCGTCTTCTCGTACTTCGTTTAAGGTAATTGTAGCATCATTATTTTTAGCAATCATCTCAATGATGTCTTTCTCTTTTAATTTTTGCAAAAGCGAAAGCACAGCGTTCTCAGTATGATTAGATTTTTTTGCAATTAATGACAAATTGAACGCAGTTTGCATATCGTAAATGCCGGGATAAGTGCGCAACATCGTTAACAGAATTTCCTCATCATTTGGGTTCAAACTCATGTACCGAATCACTTCTTTGGAAGGAATGATAAATTGTAATGTAATTTTCTCTGAGAATTCTTGTGACAATGTAATAATACCTTGACGGTCGAGAAATTGTAAAGTATTATACGTTTTTAAGGTCGGGAAACTGTATTTGGTGCAAAAATGATTCAGGTTAAAACTAAACTGTTCGTCAATGCCTTCGCCATAAGCAATTTGGAAATAGGCACACAATTTAGAAAACACCAAATTCAAAAAAGCTTTATCAGGTAAAACACTGATGAATTGTGCCTCGGCATGAAAAATATCCGATGGATTGTTGAGCAAAACCGCAAAAGCTTTGTCGCCATTTCGACCGGCACGACCAGATTCTTGATAATAGTTTTCTAAATTTTGAGGCAAATGCAAATGAACAACCGTTTTGACATTCGCTTTGTCAATGCCCATTCCGAAGGCATTCGTTGCCACCATCACCTGAACTTTTTCATCCATCCAAAGTTGCATGTGCTTTTCTTTATCTTTTGATGACAAACCGCCGTGATAAAATGTGGCTGTAAAACCAAGGCTTTCCAACTGATGGACGGTCTCGTTACACGATTTTCTATTGGTCACATAAATAATAGAAGGTTGCGGATTTTTATGCAAAATTTGTTGCAATAAATACAACTTGTCTTCGGTTTCAAAAACCATATAGGCGATGTTGTCTCGGTAAAAGGATTTGGTAAAAATCTGAGGAGTATCCAATTTTAATTGGGTAATAATATCTTCTTTAACTCTTGGTGTTGCCGATGCAGTCAAAGCCAAATAAGGTACTTTGGGAAAGAATTCTTTTAGCTGTACAATCTTTAAATACGCCGGCCGAAAATCGTGTCCCCATTGTGACACACAATGCGCTTCGTCAATGGCGATAAGGTTTATTGGGAGATTTTTAATTCGTTCCAAAATCCAGTCGCTTTGCAAACGTTCGGGAGAAAGGTATAAGAATTTGTAATTTCCGTATTGGCAGTTGTCCAACAAATCTATGATTTCTTCTTGTCGAATGCCTCCGGTTAATGCGATGGCTTTAATGCCTTTGTTTTGCAAATTTTGAACTTGGTCTTTCATCAAGGCAATCAACGGTGAAATTACCAAACAAATGCCTTCCAGCATCATGCCCGGAACTTGAAAACAAATTGATTTTCCACCACCGGTTGGCATCAAAGCAAAAGTGTCTTTGCCGTCCAAAACCGAAGCAATAATGGCTTCTTGCGGTTCGCGAAATGCGTCGTGTTTCCAGTATTTGTTTAGGATTTCTAGAGGTTTAGACATTTATGTTGCGAGTTGCGGGTTAAAGGTTGTGGGTTTTTCAAATCTAGATATTTTATTTAAGAAAATGAACATTAGCCTAATCAAAATAAAGGCTGTTGGCATCAACCAAAGAACCTTTAACTTGGAACTTTGAACTCGGAATTGTTTAAGCAAGCTGACTTAAGATGTATTGGATGCGCTCTTCCACGGTTCCGCGTGGGACTTCAATGAGTTGGTAACCGTATTTTTGATAAGTTTCCAATAAATGGTCGAAGATGAGTTTGGCTTGTTCAAAGTTTTCATAACGCGCTTCGTCACTTTCGTAGATTTCTTCCCAAGGCGGAAGTACAAAAATTTTGGAATATTGGTGTTCTCTACAAGCGTGGTCAAAAAAAGCCGGATAACTGTCGCCAATGTAATGCATATAAGCTAAAATATCAGGAATGCCGCGGTCCATAAAGACGATTTCGGCTTGATCAACGATAGCTTGTTCGTGTTGTTTTCTCCTGCCTTCGAGTAATAATTCGCTGAAGAGTAGTGGTTTTTCCAGGAATAATTGTTCGATGCCTTGCTTTTTGGCTTCTAAAGTTACTTGTCTTGAAATTTCAGGAAAACACGCATAACCTTGTTCGATGAGTGCATCGATGATGGTGGTTTTTCCCGTGCCCGGACCGCCGGTTATGACTATGAGTTCTTTTTTCAAGATTTTGGAAATGAGGGGCAAATTTATTGAAACAAATTAGAATATTGAAAGGGATTTTGGTTTTTATTTCGGTCGTGGCCAAAAGTGCGAATAGTTTCCTTTCTAGCCCTGATGGGAGCGGTTACCGTGTAAAAGCGTACAGCAGGAAAACGGTTGACAAACCAACCCGAACCTTTCGCTTCTAATCTCCATTAATACAAGTCAAAAAAAATAAATAAAACCAATTGAATTCTTCTGCAAAATCTGAAATCAATACTGTATATTTGCTTTTATTTTTTGATTAATGGACAAGAAAACAGAGGAATTTTACATCCGATTGCGAGAAGAGTTGAACAATACGTCAACATGGCCGAGTGAATATTTGTATAAATTTATTGTGCCAACAGACCCAAAAAAGATTGAAGAAGTGGAAAATGCTTTTGATAATTTGGGTGCCGTAATCCAAACTACCCAATCCAAAACAGGAAAATATACCAGTCTTTCGATAAACGTGTTGATGGAAAGTCCGGAATACGTGGTCGAGAAATACATCGAAGTTTCTAATATAGAAGGAATAATTTCATTATAATGGGCGATAAATATATAAAAGAGAATGCCAATGATGTGGTGCACCATTTGGAATACAATGCCGAAAGGCCGCATCTACTCATTCCGGAATATGGTCGTCATTTGCAGAAATTGATTGACCAAGCTACTTTAATCGCCGATAGGGAAGAGCGCAATAAAGCGGCCAAATACATCATTCAGGTGATGGGCAGTTTAAATCCGCACTTGCGTGATGTGCCTGATTTTCAGCATAAATTGTGGGATCAGATTTTCATCATGTCCGATTTTAAATTAGAGGTTGATTCTCCGTATCCTATTCCGACACGAGATGTGATTAATTTGAGGCCGGAGCGTTTGCCTTACCCACAAAAAAATCCGAAGTATCGTTTTTACGGCAACAACATCAAATACATGATAGATGTAGCCAACAGTTGGGAAGAAGGCGAAATGAAAAACGCTTTGGTCAAAGTCATTGCCAACCACATGAAGAAATCATATTTGAGTTGGAACAAAGATACCGTAACCGATACCGTGATTTTTGAGCATTTATATGAATTGTCCGAAGGCACTTTAAACTTATTGCAAAGCAGTGAAGAATTGTTGAATACCAATGATTTGATGCGCACCAATAAGAAAATGTCGAACAAAAACATGCCGCCGCAAAACAACAAAATTAAGAGCAACAAAAACGGGAAGAAGCCGTTTATAAAGAATAATAATAATCAGAAATAATTTCGAGTTGCAGGTTGCGAGTTGCGAGTTTTTGTAACCCGAAACCCTAAACTTGGAACCCGAAACAAATTAACTATGGGAACTTTTAAAATTGAAGGTGGAATTTCACTAAAAGGAGAAGTACAGCCACAAGGGGCGAAAAATGAAGCATTACAAGTTTTGTGTCCGGCATTATTAACCTCTGAAAAAGTTAGAGTCACCAATATTCCAGATATTATCGATGTTAATAAACTAATCGTTTTATTAGGGAATATGGGCGTAAAGATTCAAAAAAACGGTGTTGGCGATTACACTTTTCAAGCCGATGAAGTCAATATTGATTATTTAAAAACAGAAGCTTTCAAAAAAGAAGGTGGTAGTTTAAGGGGTTCGATTATGATTGTAGGACCTCTTTTAGCCCGATTTGGTTGCGGATATATTCCGAAACCCGGTGGCGATAAAATTGGCCGTCGTCGTTTGGATACCCACTTTGAAGGA
This sequence comes from Bacteroidota bacterium, assembly GCA_039804545.1. Classification (GTDB taxonomy): domain Bacteria; phylum Bacteroidota; class Bacteroidia; order Flavobacteriales; family Flavobacteriaceae; genus Flavobacterium. Next base: position 5,501 of record JBDLVY010000189.1, read on the forward strand.
TTCATCAATCTTGGAGCAAAGTTCCGTTACGAAAGAGAAGACCATTTCTATGGTGTGGAAACCAAAACCCGTTTGAAAGGTGCACACATGTTATTAGACGAAGCTTCGGTAACCGGAACAGCAAATATTGTAATGGCG
>JBDLVY010000190.1:0-14513 GCA_039804545.1 Bacteroidota bacterium
TTATGAAATCTTAACAGAGCCCAAAGAAATTATGATGTTATTAAGCGATGAAACGTTGCGCAAAAAAATAAAAAGCAGTGATACAATCAGCAGCAGCTTTATTATTTTAAATTCGGGTCCAACCAAAGAAAGTTACAACCGAATTAAAGTCGAGAGAGTCGTGGAAACAGATACTACTATTGAAGTCTATGTCAAAGATACTCAAAAGAGTACCGAACCTGATTTGGCCGATGACAGTATACTCTTTCCTTACACCATTATCAAAATCAATTCGAAGAAACCGATAGTGATTAAATAAAAAAATCCCACCAATTAAGGTGGGATTTTTTATAATCTAAATTTAAATTACCATTTGTAACGGATGCTCAATGCAATATCCGGTCCGAAACTGTCTTCTCTGTAATCATTAGAATTGAAATAAATCTCTGGTCTAAAGTCCAAAGACAATTGTAACGGAATGTCAAAGTTATATTCTACACCAATATCACCGGCAGCTAAAAGTATTGTTCCGCTGTCACTTGAGCCATTTTCGTCATAATTCCAACTTCCAATTCCGCCACCAACACCAGCATACCAATTGAACCCTTGGTCAATGTTCCAAACCCATTGGTACAAACCAACCAATTTGAAAGCATCAACATTTTTACTGTTTCTCCAACCTAAGTCTAACTCTAAACGATTGTTTTTAGACAAGCCTTTTTGGTAAGATACTTCACCACCAAAACCGTCATTGTCGCCTAAACGCAGTCCTAATGCATTCTCAGAAATGTCTTGAGCTTGTGTGCTGAATGCTAATCCCATTAACATAAAGGCACTTAGAAATAATTTCTTCATAATTCTTGAATTTGTTTTTAAAATGTAAAATTAGCGGTTATAAATAATAGAAAATTTAACTACAATAAGATTAGAACTGTAGTCTCAAATCTACTCAAACAAAGATAGAGTATAAATTTGATAAGGATTTACATAATATATGTTAAAACTTATAAAATTTCTATTTGACCAAAAATCAAATAATCTTATTTCAAATTTCGATAAATAGGAGCAATCAACTATATTTGTTTAAAACATTAAATCATGGCCGGAAACAGTTACGGAACACTTTTTAGACTGACTACTTTTGGAGAATCTCACGGGGAAGCATTGGGAGGAATCATTGATGGTTGCCCAGCCGGAATGGTGATTGATTTGGAAGCCATTCAGTTGGAGATGCAACGCAGAAAACCAGGTCAGTCTAGCATAGTAACCCAAAGAAAAGAAGAAGATGAAGTGCAATTTCTTTCGGGAATTTTTGAAGGGAAGACGACCGGAACACCTATTGGGTTTATCATACCCAACACCAATCAGAAATCAGACGATTACTCACATATTCAAGACAGTTACCGACCAAGTCACGCTGATTATGTCTATGAAAAAAAATACGGCATACGAGATTATCGCGGTGGCGGAAGAAGTTCGGCACGTGAAACGGCTTGTAGAGTCGTAGCCGGTGCTGTAGCCAAACAAGTTTTAAATACTATTAAAATTAATGCTTTTGTCTCTTCGGTTGGCGATATTTTTATTGATAAGCCATATCAAGAATTGGATTTTTCCCTAACAGAAACCAATGCGGTTCGTTGCCCTGATTTGGCTACAGCCGAAAAAATGGAAAGTTATATTAAAGAAATCCGCAAAGAAGGCGATACGGTTGGCGGAACGGTTACTTGTGTCATTCAAAATGTTCCTATTGGTTTGGGTGAGCCAGTTTTTGACAAGCTTCACGCCGAATTGGGCAAAGCGATGTTGTCAATAAATGCAGTGAAAGGATTTGAATTCGGGAGCGGATTTTGCGGTGCGCGAATGAAAGGCAGTGAGCACAATGATTTATACAACGAAGATGGAACGACTAAAACCAACCTTTCTGGCGGAATCCAAGGCGGAATTTCCAACGGAATGGATATTTATTTTAGAGTAGCTTTTAAACCGGTTGCCACTTTAATTCAAAAGCAAGAAGTGTTGACCAATCAAAATACTATAGTGGAACAGCAAGGCAAAGGCCGACACGATCCATGTGTGGTGCCTAGAGCAGTGCCTATTGTAGAAGCGATGGCTGCTTTAGTCTTAGCCGATTTTTATTTACTAAACAAAACTTATCAAAAATAAATGGATACAACTGAAACCACCAAAAAATCATTATTTGCCAATCTAACTTTCCAGATTCTTATTGCCGTAGTGCTCGGAGCGATTTTGGGCGTATTTGTTTTTAAGAATTTTGAGGAAAGTACCAGAGAAGTTTTTAGTAAAAACATCAAATTATTGGCAACGATATTTATTCGTTTGGTTCAAATGATTATTGCGCCTTTGGTTTTTACAACTTTGGTAGTAGGAATTGCCAAATTAGGTGATGTCAAATCGGTTGGGCGAATAGGAGGTAGAGCTTTGGGATGGTTTTTTACCGCCTCTTTTATTTCCTTACTCATAGGAATGTTTTGGGTGAATGTATTAGAGCCGGGAAAAAATATAAAATTACCCAATTTAGATACCGACAAGGCTTCGGAAATTGTTCAAAAAACAGAAGGTTTTTCAGCACAAAACTTTGTAGAACATATCATTCCGAAAAGTGTAGTAGAAGCCATGGCGACCAATGAAATTTTACAGATTGTAATTTTCTCAATTTTTTTCGGATTGGCTGCGGCATCTATAGGTTCTCACGCCAAACCCGTCATCAATGCTTTGGACAAAACTTCGCACATCATTTTAAAAATGGTTAATTATGTCATGAAATTTGCGCCTTTTGGGGTATTCGGTGCTATAGCCAGTGTTTTAGCAATGATTGATTTTTGGGAATTAATTACCACTTATATCTATTTTTTTGGTTCTTTTTTAATCGGAATAGGAACACTTTGGTTTGTTTTATTGTTAGTGGGTTTTCTGTTTTTGAAAGGACATATGACTACTTTGTTGAAACGAATTATGAGTCCGTTAGTTATTGCTTTTGGAACAACCAGCAGTGAGGCCGTTTTCCCTAAACTAACAGAAGAATTAGAGCGATTTGGAGTAAAAGATAAAATAGTATCCTTTATGTTGCCATTGGGTTATTCCTTTAATTTGGACGGCAGTATGATGTACATGACTTTTGCCAGTATTTTTATTGCACAAGCCTACGGCGTTCCTTTAGATATCGGAACACAAATGACCATGTTGTTGGTCTTGATGCTTACCAGTAAAGGTATTGCAGGCGTACCAAGAGCCAGCTTAGTAGTTGTGGCAGCTACTTGTGGAATGTTTAAAATTCCTGAAGTAGGCATTGCTTTGATTTTACCTATTGATCACTTTTGTGATATGTTTAGAAGTGCAACCAACGTACTTGGAAATGCTATAGCTACTTCTGTTGTAGGGAAATGGGAAAAAGAAAGTTAAAAAATGTATGATATTTAAAATACTTTATTAAATTTGTTTCCTTGAAACTTAATAAAATTATTTTTATGAAAAAACTTTTACTTTTATCGGTTCTATTTTTAGGATCATTATCAGCATCTGCACAGTACGATTGTACAGATCCGATTATTTTAACAACTAACGGAACGATAACCGCTCCTGATGTATCTGGTACATTTAATGATGGAGTATGTTACAATAGTGCTACTACTTCGGCAGATAACGCCAACAATCCTTCTGGGCCTATGTACGGTCTTTGGTATTCATTCACTCCAACTGCTTCTGGGCAAGTTACTTTAAGTTCAGACTTGGCTCAAAACGTTGCGCCTTTAAGTGATGATACAAGAGTATCAATTTTAACAGGTACTTGTGATGCATTAGTTTGTTTTGATGCTTCAGATGATGTTTCTGCATCAAATTACCGTACTACTATTTCGTTCCCAGTAGCTGCAGGAGTAACTTATTTCATCCAATGGGACAACTATTGGAATGATGCAGGTTTTGATTTCGATTTCACATACACTGAAATTACATGTTTACCAGTATATGTTATTAATGCTGCAACAAACGTTAATACAACTTCACTTACTTTAAACTGGGATGCTTCTTTAAGTGCTCCAGCAGGATATGAAGTAGAATATGGAGCTCCAGGTTTTGTACAAGGTACAGGAACAACTGTTACTACAACTACAAACTCTATTGCACTAACAGGTTTAACAGCTTCAACTGTTTATGATTTTTATGTAAGATCTAATTGTGGTTCAACTCAAAGTACTTGGACAACTGTTAACTCATTTTCAACAGCTAAAGTTTGTCCTCATACAAGTGGTCTTGATACAGCGGCTCAAGTTGTTGGATGGACTATTGCTACAAATGGTCCAGGTGGTCAAGGTTTAAATAGTACAGGTACTGCTGGTCAAGCAAGTACTGCAGGATATTGGATTTTTGCATCTAGTACAACTACTGTAAATAACAACTGGTTGTTTAGCCCTGCTTTCTCTTTACAATCAGGAGAAACTGTAACTGTTTCTTTCTACCACAGAGCTTCTACATCTGCTAGATCTTTGAGAGTAACTGCAGGTACTGCTAATTCTGCTGTAGCTCAAACTACTGTATTGGGAACATTTACTATCCCTGCAGGTGCAACTTGGACTCAGATTACTGTACCTACAGCTTTTGTAGCGCCAAGTGCTGGAATCTATTACTTTGGATTTAATGATAACTCAAATGCTACAACTGCTGCTGTAAACATGAGATTAGATACTTTCAACTTTACTTCAGTTTTGGGAACAAACGATTTCTTAGCTTCTAAGTTCTCTGTTTATCCAAACCCTGCTACTGATGTTATCAACTTCTCTAATGATGCAAATGCAGTAGTTAGTAAAGTAGAAATGACTGACTTAAACGGTAGAGTTGTTAAATCTCAAGTAATGAATGCTACTGAAGGTCAAGTATCTGTTAGCGATTTAGCTGCAGGTGTTTACATGATGAAAATCACTACTGACCAAGGTGTTGCTACCAAAAAAGTAATCAAAGACTAAATATAGTTTTTTGTAATATTAAAAACGACTAAGGAAACTTAGTCGTTTTTTTTATTCTTACTGTTCATCATAAGTAAAACAGTGACCACGAGTGCCGTTATGACCAAGGCAAAAATACCTATCATAATGAATGCGCCATTATCCCAAGAATACAAAGGAATGTTTAATGAAATCATGATTTATCAATTAGTGTTTATCAAAACTACAATGATAAATTTTATTGCCCTATGATAATTATCATGCTAAGAATTTCTCAGCGAGCTGAGGAGTAGGGCTGAGGCAAGTGTCTTGTTTGCCATACCATCGATAACGATTTTTAGCTACATAGTCGTAAACAAAATTAGGGATGAATTTGGGGAAAACAGTAAAAACCCTAAGCATTGAATAAATTCCGCTAAACTCTTTAATAATCAACAAAGCCGCTTCAGATTTGTAGTAGTAGGCTTTCCCAGGTTCATACAAGATAATGCTGTCTGTGTTTTTAATATCAATGCCAATGTGCTGGATGATTTTTAAACCCAAATCAGATTGAAGTGCTACAAATCGGAAAATGTCTTTTTTGTCATGGTTAATAACAAACTGTACTGAAGTATTACAAAGATTGCAAACACCGTCAAAGAGAATGATTTTTTTATCTTTAGGTAAGTCAGCTATTTCCATTGTCTTGAATCTTATTTGGCTTGAACAAATTCGAGTTCTTCTAAACTCACTTTTGAAGTAAAAACACCATAGTTGACCACCGCTTTGTTCTTCTCAATCTTGTCAATTGTTCCAACAGCTTTTCCGTCAACCATTCGAACGCGGTCACCTACTTTTAAAATCACTTTCGGTTTTTCGGCTTCTTGTTTTTGAGCTTTTATTTTCTTTTCTTTTTTTTCTTTTCGAATTTCCTCTACTTTGACTTTGACTTCTTCCACCACTTTTTTCTGGATGATTTCTTTTTCCTTTTTCTCTTTTACCGTAGCTTTTTTACGTTTAGAATTTTCAATTTCAACCAACTTTAAAAAGTCACCAATTAATACTTTCTTGTCTTTGTTGTTAAAGTATTTCTCCGAAAGGTCATCTATTTTTTGTCCCATATAAATCAAACGTTGGTTCGCATCGTATAATTCTTGATAACGTTCCAGTTTCTCCTGAATCTTTGCATTGATGTTTTCCATCTTTTTACTTTCTTCTCGGGCTTTGGTTTCTTCCTCTTTAAGATTTAAGGACGTTTTTTCAAGTTTTGAGCGCTCTTTTTGTAAAGTAGCTATGGTTTTGTCAAAACGTACTTTTCCGCCTTCAATCTTCTTCTTAGCGCGATTGATTAAACCATATGGGATACCGTTTTTTTGTGCGACTTCAAAGGTGAATGAACTTCCGGCTTGACCCAATATCAATTTGTACATCGGTTCTAATGATTTCTCGTCAAAAAGCATATTGGCATTGGAAGCAAAAGGCAATTCATTGGCCAATATCTTCAAATTGGAATAATGTGTAGTAATGATTCCGAATGCTTCTCTATGGTAAAATTCCTCTAAGAAAGTCTCTGCCAAAGCACCGCCCAATTCAGGGTCAGAGCCGGTTCCGAATTCGTCAATCAAAAACAAGGTTTTGGCGTTGCACTTTTTCAAAAAATAATTCATATTCTTCAAGCGATAGCTATAGGTGCTCAAGTGATTTTCTATCGATTGGTTGTCACCTATGTCGGTCAGAATTCTATCAAACAAAAAAGTTTCGCTGCGTTCGTGTACCGGAATCAATATACCGCATTGCAACATTAACTGAAGCAATCCAACGGTTTTCAACGATATGGTTTTTCCACCGGCATTCGGCCCCGAAATGACTATAATGCGATTCTCATTTTTGAGTTCAATTGTCTGTGGAAAGGTTTTTTCATTTTTCTCCAAATTGTTCAAAAACAAAATAGGATGGAAAGCCTCGCGGAAGAACATTCTTTTTTCTTCTATGATACTCGGCAATATGGCATTGATTTTACGGGCGTATTTGGCTTTAGCTGCAACTACGTCAATGTCACTCAGAAAGTCTTGGTATTGTTTTAATAAGTCAACATACGGTCGGATCTCGTAGGATAACTTTTTTAGAATTTTGGTAATTTCTTCTCTTTCCTCGTATTCCAAATTGTTTAATTCTCTCGAATACCGCAAGGTAGCTTCCGGCTCGATATAAGCTATACTTCCCGTTTTGGAACTACCCAAAATAGACCCTTTTACTTTTCGTCGGTACATGGCTAAAACCGCTAAAACGCGACGGTTTTCAACAAAACTTTCTTTGATTTCATCCAAATATCCCAAACCGTTGTATTGGCTGAGTGCTTGACCAAAACTTTGGTTGACTTTGCCGCGAACCACACTCATGTCTCGGCGGATATTGATTAAATCTGGTGAAGCATTGTCCTTGATTTCTCCATACTTGTCGACTATTTCATCAATTTTTTGGATGATAAATTTGGTGTATTCTATAAGTGAAGCTTTTTCGTTGAGCTTAGGGTAATATTCATGGAATTTTTTCAGGAAGAGTAGCAACACATTCACTGTATCGGAAAGCGTAGCAATTTTTCGGAAACTGCCCACTTCCAAAAAACTGTCTTCTATGGCTAGAAACTTAATGTCATTGGCAATATTTTCAAATCCGTGATTCGGAATGGCGTTGTTGTTGGTAAATGAGGATAAGTATTCAGAGGTTTGTAACAACGCGTCCATCAAGGTTTCCTTGCTTTTAAAAGGAACAATCTCTAAGGCTTTTTGTTTCCCAATTTCAGTATTACATCGATCTGAAATGGTTTGCAAAACGGTATTAAATTCTAAATCTTTTAAGGTTTTATCTGTAATCGATATCATTCCGTCAGTGTCTTTGGCTCAAAGTTACAAAGGATAAAATCCATATTGCAACAGAAAATACTATTTTTGGTAAAATTTTATGAGATGTTAATCAAAATGCATTCTTCTTGGCATGACCAACTTTCCGATGAATTTGAGAAACTTTATTTTGAGCAACTGATAGGCTTTGTTAAAAGCGAATATGCCACTAAAACTTGTTTCCCAATGGCCAATGAAATTTTTGCGGCTTTTGACCATTGTCCGTTTGACAAAGTCAAAGTGGTTATCATCGGCCAAGATCCATATCATGGTTTTGGGCAAGCCAACGGTCTGTGTTTTTCAGTGAATGATGGGATTGCTTTTCCACCTTCGCTGATTAATATCTTTAAAGAAATTCAAACCGATTTAGATTTGCCTATCCCTATTTGGGGAAATCTGGAACGTTGGGCTGATCAAGGTGTTTTATTGCTCAATGCAACATTAACTGTTCGCGAAAGTGAAGCCGGAAGCCATCAAAATAAGGGTTGGGAAATTTTTACGGATGCGGTGATTCAAAAAATTTCTGACGCCAAAGAAAATGTAGTGTTCCTACTTTGGGGCGGATTTGCCAAAAAGAAAGGTGCCAAAATCAATCGCGATAAGCACTATGTATTAGAAACTGGACATCCATCGCCGTTGAGCGCCAATCGCGGACATTGGTTTGGCAACCAACATTTCAGTAAAACCAATGCTTATTTACAAAGTATTGGCAAATCAGAAATCCAATGGTAGTTTAATTCACATTGAAATAAAAATAACCATTGCCATCTAGGTTAGATACGGCTGCATTGATATTGACAACGAGGTTTTTAGGCGAACTTTGAGAAATTAATTCTACACTGTTGGTTGACGAGCTGTTGTAACCAAAAGTCAAGCGATAATTACCTGCTGTTAATAAAGGAAAACCAACATCATAACGGTAATTTTCTCCAACAGTATCATATTCACAAATACCGTAAACATAAGCTCCGTTTTGAGCTTCACCGGCATTGATATCCAATTGGCTGTCATTTACCGTTACCACTTCCCAATCGGTAGCGTTAATTTTGCGTTCAATAACATAGGAAAAGAAAATGCCGTTAGCATTTCCGGTGGTTTTGTATATGTCTAATAAATTGGTTTGTCCGCTCTCAGGCATATATCTTGGAATGTCAGCTTGAACGTAAAAATAATCACCAACACTGTAAGTAGCTGTGGCAGGAAAAGTTACAATGGTATTTCCGGCTTCTACATAAATGGTTTTGTAGAATGTATCATCATTAGTATCGCAATTGGTAAATAAAGTAGCGACAAATACTAAAGCGAGGTAGGATAGTTTTTTCATGTTTTCTTAATTAAAATCGGTAACCTAAATTAAATCCTACTCTTGAAATTACATCCGGACTTTTATCGCGGTTGGTAAGATTTGAACCAAATCCGGCCAAAAATTCTAATGCAAAGGCATCTTTGAGGTACATTTTATAGCCTAAACCGCCACCCAAACCAAAATCGGAGTAAGTTGATTTTTCAGTGGTGTAAAAACCATTGCCGTTTCCATCTGTCATGCGAACAATTTCTTTAAAATCGCCACTGTTGTAGGATGCAAAGGCTTCTGCAAAATAAAAACTCTTTTTCCCTTTAGACAATTGGTATCTTACATAGGGATTGAATTCAAATTTTGGCACATTGTTGCGATAGCCGTTGTCAAAATCATCATTCAAATCATTGCTGTCCGAAAAATTGACATTAAAACCGGTTGAAAAATTCCCGGAAAAGAAACGCTCATAACTCAAACTGGCTTTTTGCCAAACTAAAGCAGACAGCAAGTCAATACGAAATTCATTTTTTTTGTTATCCAAAGGAGAAGTTTCTTGTGCTTGAGAGGCCAGAGACATCAACAAGAAAAGACTAAACAATTTTTTCATTAGGGTCATTTTATTGGTAACGAATATAATAATAAAAAATGCATTTTGGATAAATTACTTAAGATTTATTCGAGCGTCAAAGCACCCAAAATCTCTTCATTCATGAATGGTCCGCCAGGATATTTAGCGGTATAATCTAAATTTAACCAAATATTACCGCGTTCGTCTATATGGTAATTGATGGGTTTGTTTTTACTTTCTAAAGGGAAAAGAACTTTTTTGATGGCGTAATTAATTTTTTCCAAATCCTTTTTGGTACCGATGTATATTTCGGGATAAATATGACCTTTGGTATGAATCAAGCGGGTAGTTCCTCCGATAGATTTGATGCAAGCAGCCATAAATATAGAGTGATCATCGCAATCGCCCGAAAGATATTCTAATGATTCTGATGCATTGGCAATATAGTCATGTCCTTTGGGATCACTGACATAATACCAGCGGGAATTGATTTCTTTAAAAACGGCAAAAGATTGCACAAGGGTAAAATAATCATGATATCCTCTTGTGTTTTTAAAATGCTTTGAAGTCGCCATTATAGCAAAGTTCCTGATTTTAGGATTTTCATATTCTATGGCATCTAAGATTTTTGATTTATTGGGAAATGGCAATAACTTTGAAATGATGATGTCTTGCGGATAAGGATCTTCATTCATGGTATAAATCATAGAACGGTAATCTTCATAAACACGTTCAAATCCATATTTTCCCGAAAGTGTACCATACAATAGCATTATAAAATAAAGTATAACAGAAATCAAGGTTACTCTTCTCATCGCTCTTAAAATCAATTGTATTGCTAAGAGAATCAATATAAAAAGGACTATTCTGTCAATGTGGAAGAGCCAATCAAGCGTAGCTAAATTGTGGTGTAAAATGATAAAAATTGGAATAGTGATTAAAATATTCAAGACAAAAATGATAATCATGTCCCATGGACTTTTTATCCTGAATTTTTCTTTAAGTTGCTGATAAGTAAGATTCCCTAATTTTATCATATTGCCATTGTAAAAGCTAGACTGCTTTTACGATTTCAGCAAAAGTACCTTTTTTATTGATAATTTTGAGGTCAAACAATTGATTTTGAATTTTGTTTAACACTTTTTCTTCCAAGGGTTTTTGCGACCATTTGGTGAGCGATAGCCACTGTTGAATATCTTCAGTTTTTTGGTGAAATTTAGATGCTAAAGTCCTGTCTATGCTAGGAATGTCTTTGAATTCACTTGTGGTATTATTGATGATTTCCAATAAGAGCGCGATGGTTTGTTTGTTGTTTTCCAGAAATTCGTTTCTCACGGCAATCACAAAACAAGGCCAAGGTGTCGGACAATCTGCTACACGACGAAATATACCATTATCTACTAAGGGTTGGGTCATAAAGCGTTCCCACATAAAATAGTCGGCTCCACCATTGGTCAAGGCTTCTACTGCGCCATCAATAGTGTTTACGATTTCAAATTGCAATTTTTCGGTATTCCAATTTTGATTTTGGGCATTGACATAAGCCATTAAATGGGAACCGGAACCATAACGTGAAATGGCAGCTTTGGTATTCTCTAAGTCAGCTAAAGTTTGGTAAGAAGAATTGGCACCAACGTGAATTCCCCATATCAGCGGACTTTCAACATATACTTGCACTATAGAACTTGGATTGTTTCCTATGATGTCTTTAACGATGCCTTCGGTTAAAATAATCGCTAGGTCAGTTTCACCATCACGCAGCATTTGACACATTTTACCTGTGCCTTCTGGTACATCTGTCCATTGTAAATCAATACCGGCTTGGTCAAATTCTCCATTTTCGATGCACAAATGCCAAGGCAAGTTGAAGTGTTCGGGTACGCCTGCTATTTTTACGGTTTTCATTTATTATTTTTTGAAAGGTTTTCAATACATTGTTCTCTTATGGCCCATATTTCTTCAAAACTATAACTGATTTTATTTTCAATAATCCAGTTTTGTAAGAATGCTTTATGGTAATTCACTTTGAAATCGCTTACTTGATTGGGTTTTATAATAATTTCCTCAAGTATGTCATTTTTAATTTCGCTGAAATCACTACTTGGATTTGTAACATCGACAACTTCTCCGTTTATTTTAAGGTAACAATGGGCTTCAGGAATATAGTCAATGTTATTATCTGTTAAGGTTGTTCCGATTTTGGTATTCTGTTCATTCATTCTATAAATACCAATGGTCAAATCAATATTTGGAATATTGTTTTTATCTGCAAAATCTTTTAGAAAAGCGTGTTTAGAGCTGCAAGTTCCTTTGTTTTCGCTTATGACCAATGAGAAATCAGATCGGTTTGAATTTCTTCCATAAGGAATATGCCTAACTTTTTCTAATAAGTTTTCAAAATCCATAAAGCTAAAGTCTAGTGTTTTCCATTTGCCACCATTTCCAAATCACGCCGTCTTTGTCGGGATAGTTTTCCATTAAGTTCATGCCAATTTTTTGCAAGATATGGTTTGATGCACCATTTTGAGCATGGGTGTAGGCGTTCATTTTATCGATTTTCATTTGGGTAAAACCATAATCGAGCCAAGCCAGTGAAGCTTCGGTAGCGTAGCCTTTGTTCCAAAATTTCTCGTTTAAGCGATAGCCGTAATCAAAGAAATTGGTGTTGCCGTTTTCGATGTGGTCGTCTACAAACTTGATGCCTGTCCAACCAATGAATTCGCCGGTTTCTTTTACAATGGTAGCAAAACGTCCTATGTTGTTCTTTAGGTATTGACTGCGAACGTATTCAATTACTTTGATGATTTCGTCTATATCTTGAACCGGTGTTTGCCAAAGGTATTTGTGCACTTCGGGATTTTTATCCATGGCAAACATGGCCTCGGCATCGTAAAGTTCGAGCGGACGAAGTAAAAGTCGGTTGGTTTCTAATGTTAAATCCATATTTTCTAATTAGCCCCGATAGTAGTGGAAATCCTCGAAGAGATTGCAACGAATAGCGGGAAATAGCTCCTAAAATTTATTCTGCCAATTTATCTAAAGCATAGGCAATCAAAGCATCTACAGCTTTGTATGGATCTTCGCTAAAAGTTCCGGTGGCTCTATTGGCGATGATGGCATTCAGCGATAAACAATGATGTCCCAATAGTTTTCCTAAGCCGTAAATGGCTGCAGTTTCCATTTCGAGATTGGTCATTTTGATGCCTTCAAATTCGAAACTGTCCATTTTCTCGTTCAATTCTGGGTCTTGAATTTCGAGGCGTAAAACGCGCCCTTGTGGTCCGTAGAATCCGCCGACAGTTCCGGTAAAGCCTTTGTGAATTTGGTCACTTTCGATTCTTTTTTCTAACGTTTCAGAGCAACGAATAACATATGGTCTTCCTTTTTTTAAATCCCAATTAGTTTGCGAAATAAACGCGTCTTCCATGGCATTTTCCGAAATATCATCAATGCGATAGGAGCGTAGCATGTTGTCTAATCCCAAACCATATTTACTCATGACCATACTGTCACAAGGAATATCTGCTTGTAACGAACCTGAAGTTCCGATTCTCACAATGTTGAGTGAGGTTAGGTTTTCTTTGGGTTGACGTGTTTCTAAATCGATATTGACCAAAGCGTCTAATTCGTTCATGACAATATCGATATTGTCCGGACCGATTCCGGTGGACATTACCGTTAATTTTTTGCCTTTAAAATAACCGGTTTGGGTTTTGAATTCCCGTTTTTGGGTTGAGAATTCTATGCTATCAAATAGTTGGGTTATTTTTTCTACACGGTTTTGGTCTCCTACAAAGATGATATCGTGGGCAATATGTTCGGGTTTTAGGTTTAAGTGATAAACGCTGCCGTCAGGGTTTAGTATTAATTCTGAGGATTGGATCATTTTTTTAGGTTTCAAGTTTCAGGTTTCAGGTTTCATGTTTCATGTTTCGGGTTTCAAGTTTCAAGTTTCAAGTTTCAGGTTCTTTAAACTTGAAATAAATTTATCCGCCGACCCGCTTGGTTTTAAAACCTTTGTCCTGTAGCATTTTCATTATTTTATTCCGGTAATCCCCTTGAATAATGATGGCGCCGTCTTTAAAAGTACCGCCAACACTAAGCTTGGTTTTGATTTCTTTGGCCAAAACTTTAAAATCTTCGTCATTCCCTTCATAGCCTTCGATGATGGTGGTGGCTTTGCCTTTTCGTTTTTCATACTTGCAAATCATAGGCGCTGCCTGAATAAAAAGCGCGTGAGTTTCATCGGCAATAGCTTCCGGTTCATTCGAGGGTTCGTGATCGGGGAAGAGTTTTTTTAGTTGTTCTTGTATGTCCATTTTTTTCTTTAAAGATGCTAAGGTTCTGAGATGCTAAGGCTCTAAGGTTTTTTAACCTCGGTACCTTAGAACCTTAGTGCCTTAGTGCCTCAGTTTAAAAACCAAAAAAAGACATCAAGTGTATAACCCAATGTCTTTAATGAAATTATTGAATTAACCTTTACTTTTTAAGTCCTAGTTCTACTAATCTTTCATCAAGGTATTCACCGGCTGTGATGTCTTCAAAACCTTTCGGGTGATCGGCATCGATGCATTTCTCTAAACAATTCAGTGGCATATCGCTCACCGGATGCATAAAGAATGGAATTGAAAAACGCGAAGTTCCCCAAAATTCTCTAGGTGGATTTACTACTTGGTGAATAGTAGATTTTAATTTATTGTTTGTGTGGCGCGATAACATATCACCCACATTAATCATCAACTCATCGGGTTGGGCCATGGCATCAATCCAATCTCCGTTGTGATTTTGTACTTGCAAGCCTTTTCCTTGTGCGCCCATTAAAAGCGTAATCA
>JBDLVY010000191.1:0-3890 GCA_039804545.1 Bacteroidota bacterium
ACATTCGACTTCCTCTATATTTATCATTTTCAATTGCTGTCCCATTTTAATAGTGAAACGCTTTTTGTAGTTTCGGTCAATGGGGTTGACCAACATTTTCTTGATCATTTCAAAATCCAAAGAAAGGTTGGGCGCTGCTATATTTCTTGCTTTAAACTTGTTAACTGCAGTTTCTAAATCACCTTCATCAATAGGTTTCAATAAATAATCGATACTATTTAGCTTGAATGCACGCAAAGCATATTCGTCATAAGCCGTCGTGAAAATCACCGCACTTTTGATCTCGATATGTTCAAAAATTTCAAACGACAAGCCATCAGACAATTGGATGTCGAGAAAAATCAAATCGGGATGCGCGTTCGAATTAAACCAATGAATTGATTCTTCAACAGAATGCAACAACGTATTGACTTGTAAGCCCAGTTTTTCAACTTTGCGTTGGAGCAGTCTTGCTGCAGGTTTTTCGTCTTCGATGATGATGATGTTCATGTTTTTTAAGCTTCTGATGTTCACAAGTTCTGAGATACTGAGGTCTTCTTACTGAGAACCTTAGTACCTCAGCGCCTTAGCCCCTAATTTTACTCCCATTTGTTATTCTTCTCCTTATCCATCAATTCTTTAATCTTCTTGTCTTCCCAATTTTTACCCAAAATCATCTTCGGTACAAAAACCGACATTCCGTGAGCCACTAAACCGATGCCCCAAAATATAGCCGTGCTGAAGTTTTTCAGGTGAAAAATACCTTCGGTTGAACTTTGAACATTGACCACAAATATCATAATATTAATCACTAAATAAATTAACGCATGAGTATAAAACCCTTTGATTCTCTTTACTCTTTTGACAGCTTCTTGGTACTTTATTTCGTCTTGATTTTGCATAATCATTCGTATTTATTGCTTTTATTTTCTTCTTCCATGTATTCTCTAATCTTTTTTTCTTCCCATTCTTGGTTAAAGAACGGAAACCAATTGAATGCTTTCATAGCGTGAAATAGCAAGCCTATTCCCCAACCCATAAAAGACCAAAAAAACCAAAGGTATTGTGGAGTATATTTTAAATTGATGAAGATTAAAATCGCCATTACCAAAATATAAGACGCCAAGTGACTGTAAAAACCTTTAATTTGTTCCACTTGCTTTTTCGCACGTTGGTATCTTTCGTAGTCGTTATTTGTTTCCATGATTAACTCCATTTGTTATTTTGATTGTTTTCTTTATTCAAAATCTCCTGAATTTTCTTTTCTTCCCAAGTTTTTCCGTATCCGAAAGTTTCTAAGGCATGAAAGGTCAATCCCATTCCCCAACCCAACATTGGGAACCAAAACCATTGAAATCCACCAGATTGGAGATTGATAAAAATTAAAAACGGTATCACACAGCAGTATGAAATTAAGTTACCGTAAAATCCTTTGAGTTTTTCTACTCGCTCTTTGGCTTTCATATAAGCCATATTTTCGTTGTATATATTTTGTGTTTCCATGATGACGATTTGTTTGGTTAAAATGGGAATTTTGACCTTGAAAGCGGTCTCGGTTTGATCGACCAAAACTTTGCGCTCTGAAATCAATGCATAGCGATTGACGATGTTTTGTAACCCAACACCTTTTCGGTCTTGCAAGACTTCTTTCTTCTGTAAATTATTCTCTACGATTAGGTAATTATTCTCAAAATAAATCTTGATGTGCAATGGTTTTTTTTCACTAGCAACATTGTGTTTGATGGTGTTTTCCAATAAAAGTTGAAGTGACAATGGAACTACTTTGGCATCAGGATTCCCTAATTCTATGGGCAATTCGTAACTGATGCTATTTTCGAAACGCATTTTGAGCAAATTCATATACGTTTTGGCAAAGGCCAATTCTTCGGCAACAGAAACCAATTCCTTGTCTTTTTGTTCTAAAACATAGCGGTAGATTTTTGATAAAGAAGTGGTAAACTTTTGAGCATTATCTGGGTTTTCTTCTATCAATGAACTCAATACATTCAAACTGTTGAATAAAAAATGTGGGTCGATTTGATTTTTTAAACTCTCAAACTGTGCCGAGGCAGTGCCAGCGATTACCTTTTGCTCTTTGACTTTATTTTCGGCGTAAGCCTTGTAGAAATAAAATGCGTGAAAAGCCAGTGTAACGACAAAGGTCATGATGGTAGCCACCAAATAATTGCTGAGCGTTTCTTGGTTTAAGAATTCATTAAAGGCAACTCCTTCAACAATGACATCTTCAAAAATACGCAGTAAAAAAATCACGCTAATTGAAATCAGAAAGGAAGAGACAAAACCAATTAGTATTCGCTTAGGCGTAAATCTATCTGCCTTAAAAACTTTATCCAAACCGATAAAAATAGCAGCATTGGAGAAGTACAACGAACAACCATAAAGCATGTTGTAGCCAAAATTTACCAGTAAAGCGTAATTAAACTCAACTTTGTTTCCGGTAATTATCCTAATCAACAACAACACAAAAAAGATGCTGATGGAGATGATTATGGCTCTTGGAATTTCTTTTATCAATTGTTTCATAGCAGATTTTTTTTAGGTACTAAGGTTCTGAGATTTTACTTAGAACCTTAGCGTCTATTTTATTTACTTACAATTTTTCAAGGCTTCTTTAGCTCTTTCTAATCCCCATTTTGGGTGAAACGGACTCTCGGGTTGGAATTTTTCAAATAACGGAATAGCGCTTTGCAAATCCTGACATAATTTTTTCACATCGCCACCGGTCCATGGCGCGCTATTGATTTCAAATTCGGCTTTACAATATACTGCTCTTGGATTTTCGGGCGCAATGATTTTGGCTTTGGTATACAACTCCATCACTTTTGGTGAATACTTCATCCCGTTTACCATTGGATCTTGCACTATTAAAGCCGTATAAATCATGGCTTGCATCAACATCAATTCGGGGTTGTTTAAACTTATCACAGACGCTGCATCTTGGGCGTTTTGTGCTTTTTCCAACAAAGCAGTCACTTTGTCTTTATTGGCTGGATTGAAAGCTTCTGTGGTATTAATTAAAGCTACATAATAACTTGGTAACCAATTGGTTTTTTCTGCGGCGGCTATGCGTTCCATCAAATCCGAGGCTTCCTGTGCTTTGCCTTCTCCCCAAAGTCCGAGCGATTTGGCCATACCTTGTTCAAATTGTGTTTGCGCTGATAATAATGAGCAAACAAAAAAAGCGATAGTTGTAATAATTTTTGTCATGTCTTTTATTTTTTGATGATTAAAACTCTTGTTATTTTATAGTCCAAAAGTACCTTGGTTTTGGTTGTTGTAAAATTTATACTTACCGAACTGTTGATTTTTAGGGATGAATTGTTTTTCTTGAAGATCCTGAGGTTTTTCCTTAGTACTTCTTAAAGATTATCCAACTGATTGTCTTTCTTATTCTCACTTATCGTCCAAAAGAAACCTACAAAGAAAAATTGATCGGCCGTTGGTCTGATGGTTCTTCTATTGAAATTTCCATTGGCATCAGGTGAATTGGCATATTCATAGCCAAACACGTTCGCTGTTCCTAACACATTCGACACTGAAAAATACAAAATCTTTTGTTGTGACATTAAATAAGCCCAACCCAAACTCAAATTATTGTAGCCTTTCGTTCTCCCATTCATAAATTCGGATTCGTTCGGATTGTTGTAAGGTCTTCCGGTAGTGAAAGAATTGGTTACACTCAACTGCGATTTTAATTTGTTAATCCACCATTTGCTGACTACACTTAAACTTTGATTAGCCACAAAGCTTGGTGTTACTTCAGCCGTATAATTTTTATAGTTTCTTTGGGTATCAATAAACGAATATGAAACCCAGTACTCTACATTTTTAATGGTTTTATTGTCTCTCCAAAAAACATCTAAACCTTTAGCATACCCTGAACCAGTATT
>JBDLVY010000192.1:0-10877 GCA_039804545.1 Bacteroidota bacterium
ACGGACTCGAATTGGTCTTGGCTCCTGAAGTTTAATTAAAGTCCCAACTTATTTCTCGCCTCCGGCAAAATCCTTTCCACAAATTTAGCATAAGCAATAGTGGATGGATGAAGTCCGTCACCAGCTACTAATTCGGGTTGCAGTAAACCCAATCGGGTAATGTCGGTGATGTTGATGAAAGTAATCCCATTGGCCAAACAATAATTTTGCGCAAAGGCATTATAGTTGTCCAATTGGTTTGAAATAGTTGAAGGATTTGAAGTGCCTTGACCATAAGGTGTATAAGCATAATCGGGTATGGAAACCACAATCAAATTGTTTTTATCGCCTTTACCTCTCGTAATTGCAGTGTTGACCAATTCTACAAAATCTTGTTCATATAAACTAAACGGTCTGTTTTGGTATTGGTTATTAACGCCAATTAAAAGCGTTACCAAATCATAATCACTGGCTAAAGGTTCGCTTGTTGTTGCCCATTTCAAATCAGCTGTTGTCCAGCCGGTTTCCGCGATGAGTTT
Source organism: Bacteroidota bacterium (assembly GCA_039804545.1). GTDB lineage: Bacteria > Bacteroidota > Bacteroidia > Flavobacteriales > Flavobacteriaceae > Flavobacterium. Next base: position 519 of record JBDLVY010000192.1, read on the forward strand.
GATGGAGAAAGTGTCATCTTCATTCAGGTATTTGCCAAGGCTGTCTTTTAATTGTTCCGGGAATCTACATTCGGTACAAACATTTTGACCATAAGTATAACTATCACCCAGTGCCAAATATTTATAATTCACCGGTGCACTTTGACGATCATCTTCATCAGAAGAGCAACCTTGTAGTGCTATAACCAAGCAGAATAGGAATAATATTTTAGTCAAGTATTTCATGAATTATATTTCTATTCTGTGATTTTAAAGTAAGTCAATATTGGGCTTAAGCCAATGCTAAACTGGTTTCTATTTTTTCTTCAATGGCATTCCAAAGGCCAATTCTTTTTTCTAAGGCTAAAACCGAAACTTCCTCGACTTCTTTCCATTTTTGAGTATCGTCCTGACACAATTCGTTAATCATTTGCATGGCCATAGGACCATGTTCGTCTGCGTCTAACTCAATATGTCTTTCGAAATAGTAAATCAATTTGGACAAATCGACATCAGGGAAATTTTGCTGGAAATTTTTCAAGATTTCGGTAAACATATTCGGAATCAAATCTTCTCGGCCAAAAGTAAAAGCTGCCGCTATTTTATGCACTTTGCCTTCTTCGATTACGCGGAAAGTAAAGTCTAAAAACGCTTTTACTTCAGGATGTAAATCACTTTGTTTGATGGCGATGAACACGTTTTTGGTATCCATTACATTTTGCAAGAAAGCCTCTAATTCTTGGGTACAAGCGCCACAACTTTGCATGGCATCAACATACATTTCAAAATGACTCAAGCGCTTTCCGTCTAAAGTCAAGTCACTTTCTTCGGCCAATACAATTTCGTTAATCAAATACCTCGTTTCCGGATTGGCTGAAGCAAACCAAGGCGTAGTAGTACAAGTCAACTTGCTTTGTAAAGCTTTTAAGAGCGACATAAAATCCCAAACGGCATACACGTGGCTTTCCAGAAATTTATGCAAGTCGTCAATGCTTTTTACTTTTTCGTACAACGGATGTTGCAGTAAAATATCTTTTTGCGGTTGGATTTTCTCGTTGATAGTAGAAATGGTCATAGCTTTTTATAGTATTTACGAAGGATAACAAATTTTAGTTTCCAATACGGAACAAAAATAAAAATGCTTCTCGAAACAGAGAAGCATTTTGTATCAATTTTATTTATTGTTTAATCTTTTTTATTTGAAAGCCGGGATTCCGGTAATATCCGCGCCGGTAATCAACAAGTGAATGTCGTGTGTGCCTTCATAAGTTATCACCGATTCTAAGTTCATACTGTGGCGCATGATAGAATATTCTCCGGTTATTCCCATTCCGCCTAACATTTGACGGGCTTCACGAGCAATATTGATGGCCATATCTACATTGTTTCTTTTGGCCATAGAGATTTGAGCGGTAGTGGCTTTGCCTTCATTTCTCAAAACGCCTAAACGCCAAGTCAACAATTGTGCTTTGGTGATTTCGGTAATCATTTCGGCTAATTTTTTTTGTTGCAATTGAAAACCTGCAATTGGTTTATCAAATTGTATTCTTTCTTTAGAATAACGCAAAGCGGTATCATAACAATCCATAGCCGCACCAATGGCGCCCCAAGCAATTCCGTAACGGGCTGAATCCAAACACATCATTGGTGCTCCCAATCCTGATTTGCCCGGCATTAGGTTTTCTTTCGGTACTTTTACATTGTCAAAAATCAATTCGCCTGTCGCACTGGCACGAAGTGACCATTTGTTATGGGTTTCCGGCGTTGTAAAGCCTTCCATACCTCTTTCTACGATTAAACCGTGGATTCTGCCTTCTTCATTTTTTGCCCAAACCACTGCAATGTCTGCAAATGGGGCATTCGAAATCCACATTTTAGCACCGTTCAATAAATAATGGTCGCCCATGTCTTTAAAGTTGGTCACCATGCCGCTTGGATTCGAACCAAAATCAGGTTCGGTCAATCCGAAACAGCCCATGAATTCTCCGGTGGATAATTTGGGTAAATATTTTTGACGTTGCTCTTCGGTTCCGAATTTCCAAATAGGATACATAACCAAAGAGGATTGTACCGATGACGTAGAACGCACACCCGAATCTCCTCTTTCAATTTCCTGCATGATCAAACCGTACGAAATTTGGTCTAAACCTGCACCGCCATATTCTTCCGGGATGTAAGGTCCAAAACCGCCAATTTCACCCAAACCTTTGATGATTTGTTTAGGGAATTCCGCGCGTTGCGCATACTCTTCAATGATAGGAGAAACTTCGCGTTTCACCCACGCACGAGCCGAATCACGCACTAATTTGTGCTCTTCAGTTAGTAAATCATCTAAATTGTAGTAATCGGGAGCTTGAAATAAATCGGGTCTCATAGTCTTTAATTTGGTTTACGAAAACGTTTGCAAAGCTACACAATCTTAATTAAAAATTTCCATCAACAAGGGTTAAAATTTAGCGCTCCAGTTTCTTAAATTCTTCGTTTTTTTCAAAAAGAAAATCGGCCATCTCCAGCAGGTCTTGGCGTTCTGCCAAACTTTTAGCTCTATGGTCTGCTTCGCAATAGGCTATGAATAAATCAATCTCTTCGGGTTTGAGCTTGAGGTTGTTCAGGTAAAAATGCCGATCGTAATGACAGTTAAGATAGTCTTTAAAGCTCGGCAAAGGAATGTTTTTTTTAATTTTCCCCTCATCTTTGTTTTTGAATAAATTGACCAATCCTTTGAACAATCTGATAAAATCTACGCCGTTTTCAATGGTGCCATCATAAACATTCTGTACTTTTAGTGCTTTGGCTTGTTTGGATAGTTTTCCGGCATCTATGTCGGACTGTGTTAATTTAAATTTTATACTGGGCATAGTTGTAATAGTCACATCATCCAGTGCTATCGGTTTTTTTTCTAAGTAAATGAGGAGGTTGTTTTGGTTTGCTTGTTCTTGAGTGAGAACTGTTTTTTTGTCGACATACTCTTTGGAAATGATGAAGAGTTCGTCTCCTGTTTTGGCCAAAAGACTGAAATTCCCGAAGCTATCGGTAGTAACATTTTTTTTAGAATTCATGTTGACAATGTCAATGTTTGACAAAGGAGTTGCTCCCGATAAAACTTTGCCATGAATCAATTTTTCACTTTGTGAAAAGCCAAAGAAGCCATTGAGAATGAATAAAAAAAAGAATAGAATTTGTTTCAATATTAAAGCGGTTTAGGATATTGACTTCTAAAATATCAATTTCAAATCCGCTTAATAATAAAGAATTGTTAATTGTGATTTTTTTAAAACAGAGGGCAAACTATTACATCTTTAAGTAAAACTCCTTTGTCAAGGCAATATAATCTTCGGTATATTGATGACGTGCTGTTTCGATAATTAGTTCATTGATAGGAAAATTGGTTTTTTCGGCAAAGGAAAAAGCCAGTAAACTTCTTTTGACATCAGTCGTTGGTGTTCCTTTTACTCGGGTAATCTTCAAAGGAAATAAGTTGCATTCTTTGGCTAGACCAATAAATTTTGACTCTTCTTTATACGGAATAATTACAGAGAAAATGCCGTTTTCTGAAAGTAAAACAGACGCTGCTTCAATCAAATCTTCAAATGGTAAAGCGTCTTGGAAACGCGCCAAATCTCTTTGTTCGCTTTCAGTTTTGTAATTTTCACTATAGAATGGCGGATTGGAAACAATCAAATCGTACTCGTCTTCCGGTTCTTCCATGAATTCATCTAAACCGGCGTGATAACAATACAAACGGTCAGACCAAAGCGAATTTTCAAAGTTTTCTACGCATTGTTCAAAAGCTTCTTCGTCGATTTCTAAGGCGTCAATTTGCTCGGCTGAGCTTCTTTGGGCCAACATTAAAGCCAAAATTCCTGTTCCGGCGCCAATATCTAAAACTGAAAACGGACGATGTTCAATTGGCGTCCAAGCACCAAGCAAAACGCCATCGGTGCCAATTTTCATCGCACAACGGTCTTGGTTAACGGTAAATTTTTTGAATTGGAATTGTGACAAATTTGACTTTTTAGATTGTTAGACTTCTTAGATTTTTTTCTAAAGCGAAGCGTTTCTATCAGTCTAAAAGCGCAGCGCGTCTAAAAATCTATAAATACATTTCGACTAAACCTTCCGGTAAATTCATCACGACTTTTTTATTTTCTCGGTCAATTTTTACCAAAAATTGATCAATCATCGGTACCAAAATTTCAACGGAACCATTGACTACTTCAAATAAAGGTTGGGCAGAAGTATCATTGATAGAAACAATTTTGCCAAAAACGCCCAAACGTTGGTCTTCAATTTCAAAACCAATCACTTCATGGAAATAGAATTTATTGCCTTCGAGTTTGGGCAACATATTAAGAGGAAGGTAAATTTCGCAACCGATTAATTTATCAGCTTCTTCCTCGGAGTCGACATCTTCAAATTGCACCCGAAGAAAATCGTTTTTGTGTAGGGAACTGTTTTCAATAAAAAATGGAACCAGATTTTTGTTGAATTCAACAAATACTGATTCCATATTTTCATATAACTCGGGTTCGTCGGTATCTAAATAGATTAAAACTTCCCCTTTGAAACTAAATTTTTTTGCAATTTTACCTAAATAGAAACAATCGTCTTTACGCATAATTGCTAAGAAATATTAAGCTTCTGTTTCTTCGCTGGTTTCTTCAGCAGCAGGAGCTTCTTCAGCAGGAGCTTCTTCGGCAGCCGGAGCTTCTTCAGCCACAACTTCAGCAGCAGGAGCTTCTTCAACAGCTACTTCCGCAACTACTTCAGGAGTTTCTTCTGCTACAGTTTCTTCAACTGCAACTTCTTCAGCAACTTCTTCTTCTACTTTTGCAGCTTCAACAGCGGCAGCAGCACGTTTGTCATTAGCTTCTTTTTCAGCTTTCAAAGCTTTGGCTTTAGCAGCTTCTTGTGCTTTTGATAAACCTTCTTTTTTAGCGGTTACTTTACCTGCTTTTTCTTCTAACCATTTAGCCAATTTAGCATCAGCTTGTTCTTGCGTTAAAGCACCTTTGCGAACGCCTCCATCAAGGTGGTGTTTCATCAAAGCGCCTTTGTAAGAAAGGATAGCTCTTGCTGTATCGGTTGGTTGTGCTCCATTGTGTAACCATTGTACCGCTTGGTCAAGGTTTAAATCAATAGTTGCAGGGTTGGTGTTTGGATTGTAAACGCCTAATTTTTCTAAGAATTTACCATCTCTTTTTGAACGAGCATCAGCGGCTACGATCCAATAAAAAGGTTTCCCTTTTTTTCCGTGTCTTTGTAATCTAATTTTTACTGACATAATCTTTTTGATTAATTTGAGGTACTCGACCTCGGTTATTTAAGGGCGCAAAGATAGTTATTTTTTGGAAACAAACTAATTGGAAACTATATTTTTACCTCTAAGTTCTTGTTTAGTCTAACTTTAACGTTATTTTTTTAAAATTTAATTAGCATTTTTATATTAAAAAGTTATTTTTGTGGAGAAATACATTGAAAAAATGAAAAGATTTTTGTCCCTTATTTTAGTTGCAGTTGCCATGTCCTCTTGTCAAGAAGATGTTAAATTTAATGATCCTGGTTTTCAAGGATTAAAAGATGACGTGTATTGGAGGGCTAACGATGCAAGAGCTTATTTGTCTACATCTGGCAGATTGACCATTGAAGCTTTGACAGAGTACGAGCAGGTAACTTTAAATACAACCAATGCCAATTTAGGCACTTATGTTTTAGGTACTACCAATACCAATAACGCGGCGCGCTACACCTCAAGTTTAAACGGTGTTGAATTGGAATACGCTACAATGGCAGTTCCGGGTCCGGTATCTTCTATACAAACGGTTTCCGGTGGAACAGGATATACCAGTGGGTCATCCATTACAACAACCGGAGGAACAGGTAGCGGTTTGTCTGTGAATGTAACCGCTAATAGTTCAGGAGTAGTTACCGCAATAACCCTTGCTTCAAGAGGGAATGCCTATACTGCAGGAGATTTGATTACGGTATCAGGCGGAAATTTAAATTGTAAATTCAGAGTATTTAATGTGCAAAACAGCAATGGTGAAATTCAAATTACCGAGTATGATAATGTAAATATGACCATTTCAGGAAAATTTAAATTCAATGCTGCAAATGTTAATAATAACCCTTTTGTATCAGAGATTTTAAATTTCCAATATGGAGAATTCTACAAGATTCCAATTTATCCATCTCTTTAAGAATCAAATAATTTGCAATATACAAGCCATCTTCGGATGGCTTTTTTATTTATTTGTAATAAAGTCCAAATTTATAGCGGTTTACGTTTTATTTAGGTTACCTTTGTGACTGAATTTTAAATTATAAATATGAACATTTTTGTTGGGAGTCTTCCGTTTAGTATAGACGAAGCAGATTTAAGAGAATCTTTCGGGGTTTATGGTACGGTTAATTCCGTAAAAATTATTACTGATAAATTTACCGGAAGAAGTAAAGGATTTGGTTTTGTTGAAATGGAAAATGATACTGAAGCTGAAAAAGCAATTCAGGAATTAAACGGTGCAACTGTTGAAGGTCGTACAATCGTGGTGAATAAATCTGAACCAAAACCGGAAGGCGAAAGAAGAAGTTTTAACAACAACCGTTCAGGCGGTGGTGGTTATAACGGAGGAGGAAACTCTCGCGGTGGTGGAAGCTATAGTGGCGGAAACAGCGGTGGAAATAGAGGAAGATACTAGTATACATTCTTTATAGATATTTAAAAAGCCAACTCATTAGAGTTGGCTTTTTTGTTTTTTGTTGATAACTAAAATTGATTTCTAACCATTGAAAATGTATTTTTGAAAAGTTAGAATTCCTTCAAATTCCCTTGCATGTATTTAATTTTCGATACAGAAACTACCGGTTTACCCAGAAATTGGGCCGCACCCATTTCAGACACAAACAATTGGCCTCGCTGTATCCAAATTGCTTGGCAGTTGCATGATGCAATGGGAAATCTTATCGAGCATCAGGATTATTTGGTCAAACCAGAGGGTTTTAATATTCCATATGATGCCGAGAGAATCCACGGAATTTCAACAGAATTAGCCCAAGAACAAGGCATTCCTTTGGCGGAAGTTTTAGAAAAATTCAATACCGCTTTGGCAAAAGCTAAGTTTATAGTTGGACAAAACGTTGGCTTTGATGTCAATATCATGGGTTGTGAATTCTACCGATTGGGAGTAAATTCACCCATGGCTGCCATGCCGGTTTTAGATACCTGTACCGAAGTAACAGCCGACTTGTTGAAATTGCCCGGAGGTCGAGGTGGAAGGTATAAATTACCAACCCTAACCGAACTTCATGGCTTTTTGTTTGGCGTTCCATTTGCCGAAGCACACAATGCGACTGCCGACGTTGAAGCCACAACTCGTTGCTTTTTAGAATTAATCAGAAGAGAAGTTTTTACCAAAAAAGAACTCGATATTCCTGCCGATTATTTCAGAGAGTTTAGTGAAAACAATCCAAAGCAAATCGAACTTATCGGGTTGAAACACATCAACCTGAAACAAGCTTCAGAGGAAATCAGAAAGCAATTCCAAAAGCAAGCAGTAGTTGTTCCAACCGATGAGGAAAAACAAGTCGACTACAATACCGCTGATGTTGGTTTTGTGCATTTGCACAATCATACCCAATTTTCAGTCCTGCAATCTACCATTAGCGTCAAAGATTTAGTGAATGCCGCAGTGCAAAACAAAATGCCGGCAGTGGCCATGACTGACCATGCTAATTTGATGGGTGCTTTTCACTTTGTTCGCGATATTTTATACCACAATAAATCGGCGCAAGCCAAAAACAAACAGGCCGAGGAAAATGGAGAAACTCCAACAGAAACTATCGTAAAGCCCATTGTAGGTTGCGAGTTTTATGTGTGCGATGACTTAAAAGACAAGTCTCGAAAAGATAATGGTTATCAAATCGTTTTCTTGGCCAAAACCAAAAAAGGGTACCATAATTTGGCCAAATTATCGTCTATCGCTTACACCGAAGGTTTTTATTATGTGCCTAGAATTGACCGAAAAGCCATCCAACAATATAAAGAAGACATCATTGTTTTATCCGGAAATCTCTATGGAGAAATCCCGAGTAAAGTATTGAATATTGGTGAAAACCAAGCCGAAGAAGCTTTAATTTGGTGGAAACAAGAATTTGGTGAAGACTTTTACATCGAATTAATGCGGCACAATCAAGAAGATGAAAATCGGGTGAATGTGTCCTTGATTTCATTGGCCAAAAAGCACCAAGTAAAAACTGTGGCCACCAATAACGTTTTCTATATCAATAAAGAAGATGCTAATGCCCACGACATTTTGTTGTGTGTTCGCGATGGTGAAAAACAATCTACCCCAATTGGTCGTGGTCGTGGTTATCGTTACGGATTTAACAACCAGGAATACTATTTCAAATCGGGTGATGAAATGAAAAAGCTGTTTCACGATTTGCCAGAAGCCATTACAACAACGGAAGAAATTGTCAATAAAATAGAAATTTACGATTTGTCTCGCGAAGTATTACTTCCGAAGTTTGATATCCCCGAAGAATTTTTAGTTGCCGAAGATGAAGCCGATGGTGGAAAAAGAGGGGAAAATAAATATTTAGCCCATCTCACTTTTGAAGGTGCTAAAAAAAGGTATGGAGAAATCACTCCTGAGATTCAGGAAAGACTTGATTTTGAATTAAAAACCATTGAAAACACAGGATATCCGGGTTACTTTTTGATTGTACAGGATTTCATCGCTGCTGCCAGAAGAATGGATGTTTCCGTTGGTCCGGGTCGTGGTTCTGCTGCCGGTTCGGTAGTAGCGTATTGTCTCGGAATTACCAATATCGATCCGTTGTTATACGATTTGCTTTTTGAGCGTTTCCTGAATCCCGATCGTGTGTCGATGCCCGATATTGATATCGATTTTGATGACGAAGGCCGAAGCCGTGTAATGGATTATGTAATCAACAAATACGGTTCCAAACAAGTAGCACAGATTATCACGTATGGAACCATGGCGGCCAAATCATCAGTTCGTGATACCGCGCGTGTGCTCGATTTGCCTTTGTTTGAAGCCGATAAAATCGCCAAGTTGATACCGACCACTTTGAATTTGGCCAAAATATTTACCCTTGACAATGACAAGTTAAAAGCGGCTCTTCGGGCTGAGGAGTATGATAAAGTAAAAGAACTCATTGAGTTGGCGAATGCCAATGACCTTGGTGGCGAAACCATTCAACAAGCTAAAATATTAGAAGGAAACCTCAGAAATACGGGTATTCACGCTTGTGGTGTGATTATTACACCAAGTGATATTACCAATTTCGTTCCGGTAGCTACCGCCAAAGATTCTGATTTATATGTTACCCAATTTGACAACTCCGTGGTAGAAAGTGCGGGCTTGCTCAAAATGGACTTCTTGGGTTTGAAAACCCTAACCTTGATAAAAGACACCGTTAAATTAGTCAAATACAGAACCGGTGTCGAACTTGATCCAGATGCTTTTCCCATAGATGACGTCAAGACTTATGAGTTGTTCCAAAGAGGCGAAACGGTTGGGATTTTCCAATACGAGTCAACCGGAATGCAGAAGTATTTGAAAGATTTGAAGCCTACAGTTTTCGGAGATTTGATTGCGATGAATGCGCTTTATCGTCCGGGACCGTTGGAGTACATTCCGTCTTTCGTACGCAGAAAAAATGGTGAAGAACCCATTACCTATGATTTGGAAGCCAATGAAGAATATCTGAAAGAAACCTACGGAATTACAGTTTACCAAGAGCAGGTAATGCTTTTGTCCCAAAAACTAGCCAATTTCTCCAAAGGTGACGCCGATGTTTTGCGTAAAGCGATGGGGAAAAAGCAAAAAGATGTCTTGGATAAAATGAAATCCAAATTCATCGAACAAGCAGTGGGCAATGGTCATGCCGAAGACAAATTAGAAAAAATTTGGAAAGATTGGGAAGCATTTGCTCAATATGCATTTAACAAATCGCACTCTACTTGTTATGCCTGGATTGCCTACCAAACTGCTTATTTGAAAGCCCATTATCCGGCAGAATATATGGCGGCCGTACTTTCTAACAATATGAATGATATCAAGCAAGTGTCTTTCTTTATGGAGGAATGTAAACGCATGGGATTGCAAGTTTTGGGTCCGGATGTGAATGAGAGTTTCTATAAATTTACTGTAAATGAAAACTACGCCGTTCGCTTCGGAATGGGTGCTATCAAAGGCGTGGGAATGGGTGCAGTGGAAACCATTGTAACCCATAGAAAAGAGGGCAAATACAAGTCGATTTTCGATTTGGCCAAACGAATAGATTTGCGTGCCGCCAATAAAAAAGCTTTCGAAAATTTAGCCTTGGCCGGAGGTTTTGACTGTTTTAATGACA
>JBDLVY010000193.1:0-11176 GCA_039804545.1 Bacteroidota bacterium
TTGATTATTTTGTAAGTTTGGGAATACTGCTGCTGGTGATAATAGATATTAGTTGGCAAGTGTACAAAAACGGCTATAAATGACAACACAAGAAATAATTAGCAAAATAACCTCAAGAGACACCTATGAAGTATGGGAATCTTCCTGTAAAATTATTGAGTTAGGTCAAAACAATGAAAAAATCATTGAACTAATCCCTTTTTTATCTTTAATTAAAGAAAAAACAAAGAATTTGGATATGGGAGGAATGTTTGCTTCCAATCAAAGATTTATTGATTTTGCTTTAAAAACTATTGAGTTTCATAAGCTAAATAATCAATGCAGCTGCCATCTGTATGTCGAAAAATTTAAAATAACGAACGATATTGTCGATAGACAATTAACACATGATGGTTTTAATCCTAAAAAAGAATCTGAAAGAGGAAATATAAAAATTTTAGATACAATTTATATTGAAAATCAATGGATTGACGTTTATAAAGTTGAATGTGAAAAGTGCAAAACAAAATATAAAGTGGAAGAAAGAGATGGCCATTATTTATTTTGGATTTGGGAAAAATATGATTGAATTTTAAAAACCTGCTGCTCACAGCGGTTTGGCGCAATGGCTGGTTTTGTAGTAAGTTCACGTTTGCGTTTCGCAAGAATTTTTATCTTTAACAGAAAATATAAAGTTCCGTACTTCGCAACCTTGCCAAGCGCCGGAACATTGGTGGCAAGACTCACGACGTAACCAAAAAACTTAGCCAATGTTTAAAAATGGATTGATTTTAACTAAAGATTTTCCCGAAAAAATTATTATCCAAAATAAAAAATCCAGAAAAAACAAACACTTATTGGAAAACAAGGGTTTTGAATTTCATTGGAAGATTTTAAAAAGAGAAAATCCAAGTGAACTTGATGAAGCGTTTTATAGTTATATGTACCCGAAAGAATCCATTGGTTTTGAATTAACAAACTTGTTTTTGCTAGAAAAATTAAAGTCTAAAGAAATTTTTGATTTTGATTATGAACCAGAAGAATTTGATAACTTGCAAATTTTTGAGAAGACACCGTTATCACCCTATTTATCATTTATATTTCTAAATGGAGAATGGAAAAATGAATTTCCTCATTTCAATTTTGAAAACAGTTTAAAACACTATGGTTACGTCAAACCAAAAGATTAGTTTGATTCATGAAAAAGTAAGTTCTGCCGCTAAAAGCCGTTTGCAACCATTGTAAGGCTCGGGCTTTCATCGAGTTTTCTTCGAAAATTAAAAAAGGAGTTTTATATTTGGAATGGGCAGTAATAAATCATCGGCTTAATGACGAGATTGCAAGCCAAAAGACGTTAACTGAAATGTTATTTTCGCAGTCCATATTCTGATTTCAAATTACTACATTTGCAATATGGAGGAAAAGAATTTGTATATAATTTCAGGATGTAACGGAGCTGGTAAAACCACAGCTTCATTTACAATTTTACCTGAAATTTTAGATTGCAAAGAATTTGTCAACGCTGACGAAATTGCAAAAGGTCTCTCCCCTTTTCAACCAGAAAAAGTTTCTATAGAAGCAGGAAGAATAATGCTTCACAGAATTAAAGAATTGTTGTCGCAAAACGAAAATTTTGCTTTTGAAACAACTCTAGCAACAAGAAGTTATAAAAATAGAATTCTTGAAGCCAAAGAAAAAAATTACAATGTAACGCTTTTGTTTTTTTGGCTCAAAAATCCAGAGCTGGCAAAAGAGCGAGTAAAAACAAGAGTTCTCGAAGGCGGTCACAATATTCCAGAAGATGTTATTGAAAGACGATATCATAAAGGAATTAAAAACCTATTCGAAATTTATATTTCGATTGTCGATCAAGTTTTAATTTTTGACAACTCCGAGGGAAAACACAATTTAATTGCAGAAATGTCAATTAGTGAAGAATTAAATATTCTCAACGAAACCAAGTTTAACGAATTAAAAAGTTACTTATGACTTCAGAAACCAAAATAGAAACCAGAAACAAAATTTTGAAAGGCCTTGAGAAAGCTTATGAAAAAATGATTGCTTTTAAAAAAGCGCAAAAAAGCGAGCTTGTTATAATTCTAGACAATAAAATAGTCAAAATAAAATTGTAAACACTTCAGTTAACAACCGTTTTGCGCAATGGCTGGTTTTGTGGTAAGTTCACGTTTGCGTTTCGCAAGAAATTTTATCTTTAACAGAAAATTAAAAGTTCCGTACTTCGCAACCTTGCCAATCGCCGGAACATTGGTGGCAAGCATAACCCACTAATCCTTAAAATAATCAAAACTGCCAATAAATTTAAGCTTATCAGCATACGTGTTTTTTAAGTCGTAATAGAAATCGTATATGACCAAAAAACTGTTTTGATCTAAAACCTTTTCTACAACATTCTTAATAAAAGAATCAGAATATGAAAAGCCTCTGAGTTGGGATAAGTCATTATTCTCTATAAATAAAAACTCCGATAAATCCACATCATAAAATTCGATTTTAAATTCTTCCATAAAAGTTGAAGTCATGTCACCGTCGTTGTCGTAAGATTCTTTAAGATATTTTACAAGACTTTCTTTATCGTTGAATTTTCCTGTCCAAACTGAAACGCGATTTTCTCTTTCCATATAACAAATTTAATATATTGTTTGAATATACAATGCCAGCCACTCACAGCGGTTAAGCACTATTGCTGGTTTTTCTTGGCTTCTACTCTATTTTTAACTAAAAACTTTTATCTTAGCTGAAAGTACACCGTTGGTTGGCACCGCGACAGACTGATGGCCCGAAACGTTCGCAATAAGCATAAAATATCTTAATCATCAACAGACAATCAATTTTATTTTCAATCTTTGTGAAACATAAAATTACTTAAAATGAACATTCGTTGTTTTATATTCAATAAAAAAGCGTGGCTTATCCAACTCCCATTTGCTTTTCTTGTGTTCCTTTACGCTTGTACCAAAGAGGATTCCAATAATTCAACTGTGATTCCTCCACCCGCAACGACGACTTTTGTATCTGCTACTGCTGTTATAGACTCTATGAAAACAGGTTTCAACTTGGGCAACACTTTTGAGTATGCTTTACAAAGCACCAATCCTTCATCAATTTACCCCATTATTGACCTTTATGCTAATGCCGGGTTAAAACATATCCGAATTCCTGTAACCTGGATGGACGGATTTAATGGAAACACGCTTGCGGACGCCAATGGCAATATTAACTTTTCACATGCCCGATTTATCCAATTGAAAGCAGTGATTGATTATGCTATAAATAAAAAAATGTTTGTTGTTTTAAATGCCCATCATGAGCATTGGCTATATGACAACTACAATGGTAGTGCTCAGTACAATACTGCTTTTACAAATCTTTGGACAGGGATAGCAAACCATTTTAAAGACTATTCGCACTTGCTTATTTTTGAAGTTTTAAACGAACCACAAGGTGTTTTTGGCGATTGGAATGGTGGCGCAAGTCCGTCAAGCAGTACGGCATTGGCACTAACCCGACAAATAAATCAAGTGGGGTATGATGCCATCAGGGCAACAGGTGGACTGAATACAAATCGTGTGGTAATGGTTTCTACTAATGGAATGGGAAATCATTCACAATTAGACGAAGTTTACCCATCAATGGCAAGTCTTCCGGGCGGTGGTTCAGACCGCTATTTATCATTTCAAGTGCACACCTATGACCCTTGGGCTTTTTGCGGAGAAACAGGAAGCAACGCCGCTTGGCCGGGAAGCAATGCTATAGCCAACTCGATAATAACGGTTTCAAATTATGCAGCAACTTTAAATGTTCCGGTGAATTATGGTGAATTTGGTGTAGGACGCAATGCAAATGCTGCTGAACGAAACACCAATATTGTAAGGGACTATTACCGAACAATACGCTTGACATGTTTAAGTAAAAAAATAGCCCCAACCGTTTGGGATGACAGGGGTTGGTTTGGGTTGGTGAATACAACCGGCAATAGCTTTTTAAACAATATTGTGCCTTATATGATGTCGCCTTAAATAATTTATGGGAATAAAAGAGGCCAATTAAAAAGCGGTTTGCAAAAATTACTAATTACAACAGCCGTTTGCAACAACTATATTAGACCATAAAACAAAAATCCCCTCATTACAAGGGGATTCTCATTTTATAAACTAACTCAATTAGTTTTTTTCATACACTTCAATAACACCATTGGCATCTTTCAACTTTAACTCGGTAAGGGTAAGATTTACAATGTCTTGCACTTTGGTCACTCCAGCAATAACCGTTGTAACATTATTGTGTGATCTTGAATAAATCCCGGTGCTAATGCTTAAAGCACAGGCGGAAACCGTAGAATCATAATCGCCTTTAGAAGCGGTATTGTCTACATTCAAGTCTAAATAATCCTTACTGCAACCGGCTGCATTTTGTGGCGCATCAATTAGGATTTCTTGTCCGTTTACTGTGGTACCCACTTTAGTAATGTTCCATTTCGCGGTTAAGGGCGCTAAAGTTTCACCTTCGTTATCATCACTACAAGAGGCAACCATCAATCCGATGCTTAATACCAGGGCGAGTAATCCACTTCTATTTTTCATTTTAATTTATTTATAATGTTAGAGACGAAATTAGGCGTAATACCCGAAGCCGCTGTTGCAGAATTGTGCATTAATCTTCCATAATTATTTTTGAAGCCATGAGTAAATCACAAAAAAAAATCCCCTCATTACGAGGGGATTTGGCTTATTAAAAGGACTATGCCTAACTAATAATATCATCTTTATCCACTTGCCATTGGCGCAGTTTATTGAGGCGTTCTTGTTCTGCTAGTTCTTCGGCAGGAATCACTTTTAAAAACGAAGGATGTTGCTCTATAGCATACTCTACTTTTTCTACAATTTGCTCTATGGTTTCGTTGTCGTAATCAATTACCAAAGGCTCTTTGATGATGAAAGATTGCAGGATGTTTTTCTTTTTCACCCGCAGTCCTTTTTTGTCAAATGAACGGCGGAAACCATCAATTACTATAGGCACTACAATAGGTCTGTGTTGTTTGATAATGTGTGCGGTTCCTTTTCGAACCGGTTTAAATGACTTAGTCGTTCCTTGCGGAAAGGTGATTACCCAACCGTCTTCAAGCGCTATGCGAATATTCTCCGTATCATTGGGATTGACATCGCGTTTTTCGGTGACGTCTTTACCGCCAGCGCGCCAAGTTCGTTCTACACTAATCGCACCAACATAGGCTAAAATTCGGGGCAGCAAACCGGCTTTCATCGTTTCACTGGCAGCCACGTAATAAATATTCATTTTGGGTTGCCACAAATAGCCCACGTTTTTAATATTGTCAACACGACCCGAGAGACTGGCATTGAACACATGAAACATCGCTACTACATCGGCAAAGTACGTTTGGTGATTGGAAATAAAGAGTACGTTTTTATCGGGTAAACCTTTGATAATTTCTGAACCTTCGATGTGAAGATCGTTAAAACCGCGGTACCTGCGGTGCGTCAAAGTCCCGAAGATGCGGATTAACCATTTTTTAATAAAGAGTATATGACCAAAAGGATTTCGTTTCAATAATCCCATAATTGATTTTTTAGGAACGCAAATCTACAAAAACTAAAACTTATAAAACCAATTTCAAAGTATCTTTCAATTCGCTCAACATCATCGCGGTCGCACCCCAAACAAAATGCTCCTTTACTTGAAATCCGGGTACTTCAATACTGCCGGCATAAGAGGTTTTCATCGTAGTATTGACAATGATGCTGTCATCCATAAAATCGGCAAAAGGAAATTCTACCAAACCGGCGACTTCATCTTCCTGCAAAACAAACTCTAATTTGCTTTCGCTATACCCCAAATACGGATATACCATAAAATTACTCGGCGGAATATACACTTCGGTAAAAGCACGAACTACTTTAACATGATGGGGAGAAATACCAATTTCTTCATGGGTTTCCCTGAGTGCGGTTTGGCTTAAATCTAAATCTGATTCTTCTACTTTTCCACCGGGGAAAGCTATTTGGGAAGAATGAACACCATTGTAACTGGTTCTAAGTATCAGCGCCAAATAAGTTTGCGAAGCTTTAGGATAAAAAAGCATCATGACAGCTGCTTGCTTTGGGGTAACTTTACTAAAATCGGTGGCGTTGATCAAATCTAATCGGTTGGCCGGAGCCATTTTTGCATGCGCTTTCGTTGCCGGTAGCTCGACATTTTGTATTTTTGGCGTGTATTTTAAAAACTCTTCGAAGTGCATCATCACCAGTTTTAGAAATATAAAGTTACCTTAAAAAAACAACGCAGACCAACTTTTACCACAATAAAATGTACAGCAAAGAAGAAGCCCAACGCATTAAAAAAGAATTTTGGACCGCATTTGCCGAAGCATATCCGAGAAAATGGTTGTTGTATGACACTAAGATTAAAGACGTTACTTTTAAATTCTACATCGACAATAAGAAAGCACAAGTACTGTTAGACATAGAGCCTAAAGACGAAGAGAAGCGCAAAATTTATTTCGAAAAAATAGAATCCCTAAAAACTATTTTGCTCGAAGACTACTTGTCGGAAGCCATTTTAGAACGCAATTTTTATTTGGAAAACGGCAAAGTAATCAGTCGGATTTGGGTTGAAAAATTGGGCGTAAGCCTAAACAACAAAAGTTATTGGCCGGAGATTTTTGATTTTTTCAGCGAAACCATGACGCAATTTGAAGTTTTCTTCTACGAATATGAAGACTACATTAAAGATTTAGAAACCAATACCTAGCGAAGAATTATATCGGTAACCACTTCTTTGCGCAATTCTTCGTTGATCATGGTGATGATCTTTTGTTTGCCGTAGCTCAACTCTTCGCGCAAAACCGCCGAAGTTAGCGAAACATACAACGTAGATCCTTTTAAAACCACTTCTTTCGTGTAACTGTTGACACCATTGCCCATTAGCGATTTCCAAGCTTCCTGCACGTCAATTTTGTCCATGCCGCCTTGGAGTTTGTTGGTTTCGATAAAGGCTTTTAAAACGTCGCCTATCGAACTTTCATTGCTGAGTCTTTTGGCCATTACTTTAAAGAAAAAGGTTGGTACTTTTTATAGGTATAAATCAGGTTCTGTTTGTTTTTGAGTACCAAAGTCGAATCTTCTAGGGTGATGATTTCTTCGTTCCATTTCCCATAATCGGTTTTACACTCGATAAAGTAAGTGTCCTGTACAGTGAAGATTTTGAGGTTTTCTTTGATACCGTTGGTTTTGTATTTGCCATCAAATTGCGGCATTACCTTTTGGCGAAAGCCTTCATTGTCTTTTATTTCAAAAAAATCAATGGTTTCATTGACTTTATAGTCTTTGTTTTCGCCATTGGCCAAAGTGACCTGTTTGATTTCCCAATAACCGTTGAGCTTGGTTAAATCTTCTTTTTTGACTTCAGTATTACACGACACGAGCGTAAGTGAACTGGCGAAGCAAATCAACAAGAAAGTAATCAGTAAAAAGGCTATTTTTTTCATGCGGTTCTATCGGTTTAATGCTAGTACAAATTTAATTTTTATGTTTAGAAAGTGAACGAAATAAAAATTAATATTATCAACATTAAACTAATTAGTACATTTAAAGTCCAAAGACAAAATCCATTAAGATGAAAAAAATATACTCCCTTGCTTTAGTTTCCCTTTTTATGTTGAGTTGCAGTTCAGATTCCTCCAATGGAGAATCGAATGTAGAACAAATGTACTTTCCGCCGAGTGATGGCAGCAATACTTGGGAAACCAAATCGATTGCTTCTTTAGGTTGGAACCAAAGTGCGGTTCAACCATTACTCGATTATTTAGAATTGAAACATTCGAAATCATTCATCATTTTGGTCAATGGCCGAATTGTGATGGAAAATTATTTCAATGGGCATTCGGCAACAACGCCTTGGTATTGGGCGAGTGCCGGAAAAACACTGACTTCAACCGTTACCGGAATTGCACAAGATGAAGGCTTGTTAAACATCAACAATAAAGTTTCTGATTATTTGGGCACGGGTTGGACCAGTGCGCCATTGGCCAAGGAAAACCTAATTACCTGCAAAAACTTATTGTCGATGAATTCAGGATTGAATGATGCTTTGGGAGATAATGTTGATCCTGCTAATTTACAGTATGTAGCCGATGCCGGAAACCGTTGGGCTTACCACAATGTGTATGTCAAATTACAAGATGTAGTGGCACAAGCCAGTGGCCAAACTTGGTCGACTTATTTCAACACCAAATTGAGAGACAAATTGGGTATGACCGGTGGTGCTTGGATTGAAAGTGGCGATGGTTTGAGTGTTTATTGGAGTACTACGCGAAATATGGCGCGTTTTGGGTTGATGGCTTTGAACAAAGGGAAATGGAACGGCACTACAGTGGTTAGTGAAAATTATTTCAATCAAGCCACTAACACTTCCCAAAACATTAATTTAGGATATGGTTATTTGTGGTGGTTGAATGGCAAAGCCAGTTACCATTTGCCACAATCCCAATTACAATTTACGGGAAGTATTAATCCGCAAGGACCCAATGATATGTTTATGGCATTGGGCAAAAATGACCAAAAAATCTATGTGATTCCGAGCAAAAAAATGGTCGTAATCAGAATGGGAGATGCAGCTGACGACGTCAACTTGGCTTTGTCTGATTTTGATGAAACACTGTGGGATAAAATCAATGATTTATTCCAATAAGAAGGATTACTTTTTATTGAAATATTTGATGACTGCGTAAATAAATAATAAGAAACCGGCTAGTCTTAATCCCAAGAAAATACTAGGTAAGGGCTTTTCAATAAAATAAGCAATCCCCGAAACTACAAAACTAATTAGGACCAACTTTAACGGCGTGGCTTCGGTAAAAAAGGAGACAATTTTCTTCATAATATTTATTTAAAAAAAGAATCTACGAATTCAAATTTATTAAAAACCTGCAAATCTTCAATACCTTCTCCCACACCAATGTATTTTACGGGAATTTGAAATTGGTCAGAGATTCCAATTACTACACCACCTTTGGCGGTTCCGTCTAATTTGGTTACGGCAAGACAAGATACTTCGGTTGCGGCAGTAAACTGTTTGGCTTGTTCAAAAGCATTTTGACCAGTAGAACCGTCTAAAACCAGCATCACATCGTGAGGCGCGTCTTCGACTACTTTTTGCATAACGCGTTTTACTTTGGTCAACTCATTCATCAAATTAACTTTGTTGTGCAAACGACCGGCGGTATCAATGATTACGATATCGGCATTTTGGGTTACGGCACTTTGTAATGTATCAAAAGCAACAGAAGCAGGATCACTTCCCATTTGTTGCTTTACTAAAGGCACACCTACTCTATCGGCCCAAATTTGCAATTGGTCAATCGCTGCGGCACGAAAAGTATCAGCAGCACCAAGAACTACTTTATAACCGGCTTTGTTGAATTGGTAGGCTAATTTACCGATGGTCGTAGTTTTACCAACACCGTTTACACCAACCACCATTAAAACATAAGGTTTTTTATTGGCCGGAATGGTAAACTCAGTTTCTTCCCCCGATTTTGTTTCCGAAAGTAATGCGGCTATTTCTTCTCTTAGAATTAAGTTTAATTCATCGGTTCCAAGATATTTATCACGAGAGACACGCTCTTCAATTCTTTCAATAATTTTAAGGGTGGTATTGACACCAACATCAGAAGACACTAAAACTTCTTCTAAATTGTCTAAAACCTCATCATCTACTTTAGATTTTCCGGCAACAGCTTTGGTCAGTTTGGAAAAGAAAGAGGTTTTGGTTTGCTCTAAACCTTTGTCTAAGGTTTCCTTTTTCTCGGATGAAAATATTCTTTTGAAGAAACTCATTGTAGTAGTTGTAAATTCGATTTTGTTTGACACCCGAAACGCATTTTTCAAATGTGGTAAACAGGCGAAGCAAATATAAAAATAAAAAAGCTACTTCCGAATGAAAGTAGCTTTGAGATATAGCGTTTGTTGAATTATTTCTTGTTAAGGAAACTATCTACTTCTTCAGGAGTCATGATGGCTTCCTGGAAAGTGTATGCACCTGTTTTAGGAGATTTTACCATTTTGATTGCTTTGGTTAATCTTTTTGATGCTGTTTGTAATGTTGCAACGGTTTTCTTTGCCATGACTTATATTGTTTATTATGAAATTTTAAATGTATAAAACCTCTAATTATTTGATTTCTTTGTGAACAGTCATTCTCTTTAAGATTGGATTAAATTTTTTAATCTCTAATCTGTCCGGAGTATTTTTTTTGTTTTTGTTTGTAATGTAACGAGAAGTTCCAGGAAGACCTGTTCCTTTGTGCTCTGTACACTCTAAAATAACTTGTATTCTATTACCTTTCTTTGCCATCTTACTTTATTTTTATTGGGATAGAATTATTTAATAAATCCTTCAACTTTTGCTTTTTTCAAAACAGCAGCCAATCCATTTTTATTGATTGTTTTAATTGTAGACGCAGCTACTCTTAACGTAATCCATCTGTCTTCTTCAGCAAGATAGAAACGTTTTTTAACTAAGTTAACAGAAAATTTTCTCTTAGTTTTGTTCATAGCGTGAGAAACGTTATTTCCTACCATCGCTCTTTTACCTGTAAGGTCACAAACTCTTGACATTATGCTTTTCTTTTATCGTTATTCAAAATCAGGGTGCAAACTTACGCAAAATATATTGTAGTAACAAAAATTTTATGGCAGAAATTTTAAAATTTCTTTCTGTACTATTTCCAATGCTTTATTTGCCGTTCTATCTATCACTTTTTCACGGGGTTGCCCAAAGTTAAACTCAGAAACCAATACTTCCTTTGGCGTAGCCAATGCAATAAAAACCACACCAACTTCCGCTTTTCCGGGTTCAGATGTTGGTCCAGCGTTTCCGGTGGTCGCCAAAGCATAATCGGATTTCATGATTTTTTGAACATTCAACGCCATAGCTTTCGCCACTTCTGCGCTAACAATATCGTATTTGTTGATTAATTCAGCATCAATACCCAGTACATTTATTTTGGTTTCTTTGGAATAACTTACCACGCTTCCACTAAAATAATTTGATGCACCGGCAACGGAAGACAACATTTGAGCAATTTTCCCTCCGGTACAACTTTCGGCTGTGGCGATGGTTTTGCCTTGCGCTTTGAGCATTCTGCCAATGATAACTTCTAT
>JBDLVY010000194.1:0-2934 GCA_039804545.1 Bacteroidota bacterium
TCTAAATGCGGAAATTCTTTTTGTAAAATTCTAAGTGCAACACCATCCGATGCTATTATGGGTGTAAAACCAAATGATTCTAATTCTCTAATAATCGGAATGCAGCGTGTGGCGTGGCCTAAACCCCAATTTAATGGCGCAACAAGTATGTTTTTTGACATTGTTTTTTTATTTATTCAAAATGCCGATGAATTGTTCGGCTAATTTGTCTTCATATTCAAAATGCTGTTCTTCTTCTGAAAGAAAGTCATTCGGATTGTGTTTGTACAATTTCCATTTTTTATTATGGTATTCTAAAGCGGTCAAATTTTCAATCCAATCTCCCGAATTCAAATAGTTTGTCTTGCCCTTTTCAGTTTCCACCAAAGTAATTTTTGGCTCGTGAATGTGTCCGCAAATTACATAATCATACTGATTTTCTATCGCCAATTCGGTACAAACATTTTCAAAATTAGTGATAAATTTTACCGCCGATTTGACGTTGTCTTTGATCTTTTTAGATAAGGAATAGGGTTCTCTATTCATTTTGGCCAAAATCCAATTCAAAAACCGATTGATTACAATCAACAGGTCATAACCCCAACCGCCTAGCTTGGCCAACCATTTTGCATGATTAATTGAGGCATCAAAAACATCGCCGTGAAAAATCCAAGCTTTTTTTCCGTCTAAATCTAAAACCAATTTGTTCAGCAAACTCAAATTGCCCAAATGTAAATCAGTAAACTTCCTCAGGAACTCGTCGTGGTTTCCGGTCAGGTAATATACCTTAGTGCCTTTGGAACTTAGAGAAATGATTTTTTTAATCACCTTCAAATGCGAAGCGGGAAAGTAAGATTTTCGGAATTGCCAAATATCAATGATGTCTCCGTTCAGAATTAATGTTTTCGGTTTAATAGAAGACAAATACCCCAACAATTCCTTGGCATGACAGCCATAAGTTCCTAAGTGAACATCGGAAATAACAACAACTTCTACTTTTCTTTTTTTCAAAATAAATCAGTTTATCAAAGAAAGGATTTTCTCGAAACAATTAGGTTACTTAAACATTATCAAAACTTTATTTATACTGACTTTTATTTCCTTAATTTTACCAAAAAATTAAAGTTTGTGGGCAGTAAGAATAAATTAAAACGTTTTAAGGAAAACGAAACTTTTCAAAATGTTTTCCAACCAACGAGAGAAGAAGTAGTAGGCGGAGCGTTTCCGTTAAAAGGCAAATGGAATAAGGATTTCTTCAAAAATGAACATCCAATCATCATCGAATTAGGTTGTGGTAAAGGCGAATATTCTGTAGGCTTAGCCGAAAGATATCCGGATAAAAACTTTGTTGGTATTGATATCAAAGGGGCAAGATTTTGGCGTGGTGCCAAAACCGCCGTGGACGAAGGGATGCACAACGTGGCTTTTGTTCGCACCCAAATCGAATTAATCGAAGGAATTTTTGCCGCACAAGAAGTGTCCGAAATTTGGATTACGTTTCCCGATCCGCAAATTAAATACAAACGAACCAAACATAGAATGACTAACAGTGAGTTCTTAAAATTGTACAAAAGAATTTTAAAACCAGATGGCGTAGTCAATTTAAAAACCGACAGCGAATTCATGCACGGTTATACTTTAGGATTATTACATGGCGAAGGTCACGAAGTCTTGTATGCCAACCATAATGTCTACAAAAACGAAGGCGCGCCGCAGGAAGTAATTGGTATCCAAACATTTTATGAAAAACAATATTTGGAAATCAACAAAGCAATTACGTATATTCGTTTCAAAATCAAATAGATGACTTATCTCTTGCCTCTTGTCTTAGGGTTTTGTATCTCATTTTTGGCGGTTATTCTTCCAGGTTTAATCAATATGACTGCGGCCAAAATTAGTTTACAAGAGAGTAAAAATGAGGCTTTAAGTTTTGCTGCCGGTGCTTCTACCATCGTTTTTTTTCAAACGTTTATTGCCGTAATGTTCGCCCGATTCATCAGCAATCACGAGGAGATTGTGGCCACACTGCAAGAAATAGGGATTTTTATTTTTTCTGGCTTGAGTGTCTATTTTTTCTGGATTGCCAAGAAACCAAAAAAACTAAAAGCAGACCGAATTGTCAAAGGAAAATCGAAACGATTCTTTTTTGGGATGTTGTTGTCGATGCTCAATTTGTTGCCTATTCCGTTCTACGTTTTTGCCAGTATGGGTTTGGCCGCAGCAGGTTATTTCAATTTTGATAAAGCACCGGTTTCCGCTTTTGTAATTGGGGTCGTTTTAGGATCTTTTTGCGTTTTTTACCTCTACATAGTGGCCTTTAAAAAGATTGAAAAAAAGACCGAGTTTCTTATGCAAAACATCAATATTGTCATCGGTTCGGTGACAACTTTTATGGCAGTGGTGACGTTGATTAAATTGCTGTACCATTAATCATGGAAGAGAATTTTTTTGAAAGGGTTTATGCCATAGCCCGACAAATTCCCGAAGGAAAAGTCACGTCTTATGGTGCTATTGCTAAAGCCTTAGGAACAGCTCGTTCTGCCAGAATGGTTGGCTGGGCCATGAATGCCAGTCATGGTAGAGAAGATGTTCCGGCACATCGTGTGGTAAACCGAATCGGAGTACTTTCCGGAAAACACCATTTTGACGGAACCAATTTAATGCAACAATTACTCGAAAATGAAGGCATTAAAGTCAACGATAATCAGATTGTTGATTTCAAAAAGCACTTTTGGCAACCGGAAGTTAGTGGTCAGTAAACAGTGGCAGTGGGCAGTTTGTGAAAAAGCTATCCTAACAATAAATTGTAATTATTCAACCATCAAAACTTTTCTCTTTTCCCTTTTCCCTTTTAACTATTTTCAAACTATCTTTGTAATCTAAATTCAGTTTAAATAAAAGGAACTGAAATGCTTAATTACAATTTGAAATGAAACTAGATAGAAAAGAAATCTT
>JBDLVY010000195.1:0-2633 GCA_039804545.1 Bacteroidota bacterium
CTGCCATCTTGTCATATTTCTTAAAATTGACGTATATTTGCACTTTGAAAAATGAAAATGGAAAAAGTAATCGAAGAAAGCAAACAAGGGGAAAGCCTTGTTTTAGAACATAAGAAAGAGAATACAAAAAAGCTATTTATAGAGAGTTATGGCTGTGCTATGAATTTTTCTGACAGTGAAATTGTAGCTTCTATTTTATCCGAAAACGGTTTTAATACCACTCAGGTATTAGAAGAAGCCGACTTAGTCTTGGTCAATACCTGCTCCATTCGCGATAAAGCCGAACAAACGATTCGCAAACGTTTAGAAAAATACAATGCTGTAAAACGCATCAATCCCAAAATGAAAGTAGGGGTTCTAGGTTGTATGGCTGAGCGTTTAAAAAGTCAGTTTTTAGAAGAAGAAAAAATAGTGGACTTAGTTGTAGGACCAGATGCTTACAAAGATTTACCGAATTTGCTTGCCGAAGTGGAAGAAGGACGTGACGCTATCAATGTGATCCTATCTAAAGATGAAACCTATGGCGACATTGCTCCGGTTCGATTGATGAGCAATGGAATAACCGCTTTGGTTTCTATTACTCGAGGTTGTGATAATATGTGTACGTTTTGCGTAGTGCCTTTCACCCGAGGTCGTGAACGCAGTCGTGAACCACAAAGTATACTTAAAGAAATTCAAGACTTATGGGATAATGGGTATAAAGAAATTACGCTTCTAGGGCAAAATGTAGATAGCTATTTGTGGTATGGTGGCGGATTGAAAAAAGATTTTGAAAATGCCAGCGAAATGCAAAAAGCGACCGCTATTAGTTTTGACCAGTTGTTAGAAACTGTCGCTATTACTTTCCCTAAAATGCGTATTCGATTTTCAACTTCTAATCCGCAAGACATGCACGAAGAAGTGCTGCATGTGATTGCTAAATACCCTAATATCTGCAAACACATTCACTTGCCCGTTCAATCCGGAAGCAACCGAATTTTAAAGGAAATGAACCGTTTGCACACGCGTGAGGAATACATGTCGTTAATTGACAAAATCAGATCTATAATCCCAAACTGTTCTGTTTCACAGGATATGATAGCTGGTTTTCCAACAGAAACCGAAGCAGACCATCAAGACACCTTGAGTTTGATGGACTATGTGAAATATAATTTTGGATATATGTATTCGTATTCCGAACGTCCTGGCACTTTGGCTGGACGCAAAATGGAAGACGACGTTACCGAGGAAACCAAAGCAAGACGCTTACAAGAAATAGTAGATTTACAACAAACTCACGCTTGGTTCCGTTCTGAAGAATTCATCGGTCAAACAGTAGAGGTTTTAGTTGAAAAAGTGTCTAAAAAGTCAACAGAAGAATTTTCAGGACGTAATTCACAAAGCATAACTGTCGTATTCCCAAAAGAAAATTATAAAATAGGTGATTTTGTTAATGTAAAAATTACTTCATGTACCAGCGGCACACTTAAAGGTGAAGCAGTAGGTTTAAGTGAAATGAATGCATACAACGTTTAAAGTATCCGATTTAAACCAAACAAAAAATGGAAACAGTTCAATCAATAAAACAACGATTTGAAATTATAGGGAATGACCCTAAATTAAATCGCGCCATAGAAAAAGCAATTCAAGTAGCACCTACCGATATTTCGGTATTAGTCATCGGGGAAAGTGGTGTTGGAAAAGAAAGTATTCCAAAAATAATTCATTCGCTTTCGCATCGCAAACACGGAAAATATATTGCTGTTAACTGTGGAGCGATTCCTGAAGGTACGATCGATAGTGAACTTTTCGGACACGAAAAAGGGGCTTTTACAGGTGCTACCAATACCCGTGAAGGCTATTTTGAAGTGGCCAATGGCGGAACTATTTTTTTAGATGAAGTAGGCGAATTGCCTTTAACCACACAAGTTCGTTTGCTTCGAGTTTTGGAAAATGGCGAATTTATAAAAGTCGGCTCCTCTCAAGTACAGAAAACCAATGTTCGAATTGTCGCTGCTACTAATGTTAATTTGTTTAACGCTATTGAAAAAGGAAAGTTTAGAGAAGATCTGTATTACCGTTTAAGCACAGTTGACATTGGCTTACCTCCACTTCGTGATCGTAAAGAAGATATTCATTTATTATTCAGAAAATTTGCAGCTGACTTTGCCCATAAATACAAAATGCCACCCCTAAAATTGGATGAGAATGCCGTTCAATTATTACAAAAATTTCGTTGGAGTGGTAACATTCGCCAATTGCGAAATGTAGCCGAGCAATTATCAGTATTAGAAACCACTAGAGATATAACAGCATTAACGTTACAATCTTATTTACCAACTGAGGGAACCCATTTACCTTCTGTAATTAGCGATAAA
Organism: Bacteroidota bacterium; assembly: GCA_039804545.1. Lineage (GTDB taxonomy): Bacteria > Bacteroidota > Bacteroidia > Flavobacteriales > Flavobacteriaceae > Flavobacterium. Next base: position 2,358 of record JBDLVY010000195.1, read on the forward strand.
AAAAGCGATAGTGATTTCAATACCGAGAGAGAAATTTTATACAAAGTCCTTTTCGACATGAAAAGCGATTTACATGATTTGAAAAAACTTACTTTAGAATTAATGAAAAATGGCAGTTCTAAAGTACAAGAAACCAATCAAAATCTCATTAAGAAAATTTACGGTACACAAGAAAGCGATAACGAAATTCATTATGAAGAAACGCCAAGAGCAGCCATTTTAAATACACCTAAAGAGGAAATTGAAGAATACGACGAAGAAGAAGATCACTATCTT
>JBDLVY010000196.1:0-5033 GCA_039804545.1 Bacteroidota bacterium
AGGTTATTCTTATGACTATACACTAACAAATCTTAGAAAGTTCAATACAGGTTCTCACGAGGTTTTTGTTTTATTCGACCTTGATTTAGGCCGAATTTCAGGAAAAGGGTATGATAAATCACCAAGATTCTTTTAAAATGGATACGATGAAAAAAATCTTCTACATACTTTTTGTTTTTTGCAGTATCACCACTCTTTTTGCCCAAAAAAAAGTAAGTGTCAAACAAGCCCATTCTTTGTTTGATCGAAAATCCTATGTCAAAGCCGCGGCGGCTTATGAGCAACTCGAACAATCCCAAAAAGTGTTGCAAAATTTGGGAGATTGTTACTACTACAATTTCCAAATGGATAATGCCGTTCGGGCTTATGGCCAGCTGTTCTTTACCTATAAAGACAGCGTAAAAAAAGAAGTCTATTTTCGTTATGCTAATGCGCTAAAAGGCATTAAAGATTTTGACAAAGGTGATGCCATCATGTCGGAATATTTAGGCTTTGACCAAAATACGCCTAAGTTCATGAAGAATGTGACCCGCAATACACCCAACAGTTTCAAACTAGAACCAATGTCTAAAAACAGAACCAACGGTGATTTCGGCATTGCGTTTTACGGAGAAAAAGTAACTTTTGCCTCACTCAGAAATGCCGATGCGAAAGCTTATGGTTGGAATGACAGGCCTTATTTAGACTTGTTTATGGCTTCGGTTAATGACAAAGGCCAATTGGTTCAAGTAGAACCTTTTCCGGAAGTTATCAATACTAAAAAACACGAAAGCAACGCTACATTCAGTGCCGATGGTAAAACCATGTACTTTAACAGAAGTGGGGACAAACAAGTTGAAATTGGTAACGAAAGAGTAGCCACCATTAAAATATTTAAAGCAGAATATGTTGGTGGAAAATGGACCAATGTTAAAATGTGTTCTTTCTCTAGCGATGAATATTCTGTTCAACATCCATTCCTAACCAAAGACGGCAAGAAACTCTATTTCGCCAGTGATATGAAAGGAACAATTGGTTCTATGGATATTTTTGTGGTCGATATTATGGAAGACGGCACGTTCAGCCAACCGAGAAATTTAGGCGAAACAATTAATACGATTCACCGAGAACAATTTCCTTTTTTAACCGAAGACGGTACTTTATTTTTTGCTTCCGATGGGCATCAAGGCAATGGAAATCTGGATGTTTTTATGAGTTATAAATTGACCGACTCCGAATTTGATAAACCGATAAATCTTGGTTCCACCATCAATAGCGAAATGGACGATTTCAATTTCATCTTTGATGAAGTGAATGAGAAAGGATATTTCGCTTCAAATAGAAGTGGTGATGACAATTTATACACCTTTATTCGAGAGGAAAATAAGTTACAATATTTAGTCGAAGGCGAAGTAAGAGATTTAAATTCTGCAGAACTTTTGCCCGGCGCTACTGTAAAATTGTACAATGACAAAGGGGAATTGCTTGAGGAAGTTTTAGTAGGTAAAGATGGCGATTTTGTTTTCAATACTGAGCCCAATAAGAAATACAAAATCATAGCTTTCAGAGATTTCTATATTCCGGCAATAGCTGAATTTGATACAAGCGTATATGGCAAAGTTTATATTGATTTACAAATGAAAGTCGAGTCTTATTATGACGCAGAAGATATCATTAACAAAAAAGAAGACGGAACGGTTTTAATTGAATTAGAGAATATTTACTTCGATTTAGACAAATGGAACATCAAGCCACAAGCTGCCCAAGTTTTAAATGTATTGGTTGCTTTATTAAAAAAATACCCGTACATGGAAATTCAAATCGGTTCCCATACCGATACCAGAGCTTCAGAAATGTATAATTTGAGACTGTCCAACAGAAGAGCCGCTTCTGCTTTAGAATATTTAGTGCAAAACGGTATCGACAGAAACCGACTCAAATCTGTAGGTTACGGCGAAAGTAAACCGTTGATTATTTGCCCAAATAACGATTGTACCGATAGCGAACATGCAACCAATCGTAGGTGTACGTTTATGATTTTGAAATAAAATAGTTGTTAGATTGTTGTTATAAAAGTTGAGATTTTGAATGCAAATGCACACTTTTAATTGGTGTGCATTTTTTTTTGGGTGAAAACCTAACTTTACATTAACATAAATATTCAGCATGGATTCAGATGTAATCTCTATTTTTGTTATTCAATAATACACTCTAATGAAAAAAATATTTTCTTTTTTGTTCTTAGTAATGGTTTACAATCTTTCGGCCCAAGAAAGACCCAAGCTGGTTGTTGGTATTGTCATTGACCAAATGAAAATGGAGTACTTGTACCGTTTTAAAAAAGATTTCTCAGAAAATGGATTCAAACGATTGATGAATGATGGCTATACTTTTTACAATATGCATTACAATTATATGCCAACATACACCGCGCCCGGACATGCTTCCATTTACACCGGAACAACACCGGCAATGCACGGAATTGTGAGTAACGAATGGTTTCACCGCACGTTAAAAAAAGAAGTCTATTGTACCGATGATGAAAGTGTAACGACTTTGGTTCCCGGAACTGAGAAAGAAGGAAAAATGTCTCCCAAAAATCTTCAGGCAACGACCATAACCGATGAACTAAAACTCAGTACCAATTTCAAAGGAAAAGTCATAGGAATGAGCATCAAAGACCGTGGCGCTATTCTTCCGGCTGGTCATTTTGCAGATTGGGCTTTTTGGTATACCAAAACTGGGGAGTTTATTTCGAGTTCATTTTATGGAAATACTTTGCCAACTTGGGTAGATGAATTTAACAAAGAGAAACAATATTTGCCTTATATGAATAGCGGATGGTCTTTGTTAAAACCCATCGAAACTTATAATGAAAGTTTGACAGATGCCAACAATTACGAAGGCAAATTGTATAAAAAAGAACCGGTTTTTCCATACAATTTAAAAGAAATGTATGAAGGAAATGATGCCGGTGTGTTAAGAGTAACGCCTTTTGGCAATGATGTTTTAGGCAATTTAGCCAAAAGAGCTATCGAGAAAGAAGCCTTGGGGAAAGATGATATCACCGACTTTTTAGCGGTTAGTTTTTCTTCAACCGATTATATCGGACATACTTTTGGGCCACGTTCTATAGAAATTCAGGATACTTATTTGCGTTTGGATTTGACTATAGCCGATTTTTTAAACTATTTAGATAAAACAGTAGGCAAAGGAAATTATTTGGTTTTTATGACGGCTGATCACGCTTGTTCCGAAAATTCTACCCACTTAAAAGAACACAAATACGAGGTTGATAATATCAACAGCAAAGACGTTTCCAAAGATTTGATTGCTTTTTCTGAGCAAACTTTTGGGGCAAATTTATTGTTGAAATACGATAGTTATAATGTTCATTTCGATAAAGAAATAATCAAAACCAAAGGACTGGAATTGGCCAAAGTAAAACAAAGTTTCAAAGACTTTTTATATTCTAAAAACTACGTAAAAAGAGTGTATACCGAAGAAGAAATCTTAACATCTTCAAGCAGTGATCAATTGTTAGGCTTTGTTCAAAAAGGTTATGACCCAACGCAAAACGGTGATTTGTATTTTGTGTACAAGCCTGGTTTTGTAGAATATTCCGCAACCGGTGCAACACATGGTTCTCCTTATGTTTATGATACCAATGTGCCATTGATATTTTATGGTTGGAATGTTAAAAAAGGAGAATCTCACGATAAAAAAGTAATTACCCAAATCGCTCCGACATTGGCACAGAAATTAAAAATAACTTTGCCCAATGCAACCAACAGTGAAGTGCTTTTGGAAGTTCTTGATAAATAATAAAAAACCCGTCTCTTTTTGCATTGAGACGGGTTTTTCTTTTTATACTTCAACCAAAATCTGGTTTTGCAACAAATCTTCAAAGGTTTCTCGTTCTCTAATCAAATGACCTTTGCCATCTTTCCACAATACTTCAGCGGGTTTGAAACGCGAATTGTAGTTAGAAGCCATCGAAAAGCAATAAGCTCCAGCATTTCTGAAACATAAGGTGTCGCCTTCATGAATTTCCGTAATTCTGCGGTTGCTGGCGAAAGTGTCGGTTTCACAAATATAGCCTACAACGGTGTAGAAACGCTCTTTTCCTTTTGGATTAGAAATGTTTTCAATGGTGTGTTGTGAACCATAAAACATCGGACGGATTAAGTGGTTAAAACCGCTGTCAATACCTGCAAAAACCGTAGAAGTGGTTTGTTTGATTACATTTACTTTGGCCAAAAAATAACCAGCTTCACTGACCAAGAATTTCCCGGGCTCAAAAGCCAAAGTCAGTTCTCGACCGTATTCTTTTTCAAAGGCTAAAAAGCGTTTGGTTAGTTTTTTACCCAATTCTTCTATGTTGGTTTCAATATCACCTTTTTTATAAGGCACTTTAAATCCGGAACCAAAATCCAAGAAATCTAAATCTTTAAATTGTTTGGCTGCGTCAAATAAAATTTCGGCCGCATAAAGGAAAACCTCGATGTCTAAAATATCGGAACCCGTATGCATGTGAATGCCGTTAATGTGCATTTTAGTGTTTTCAACGATACGTAAGATGTGCGGAATCTGGTAAATTGAAATTCCAAATTTACTATCGATATGCCCCACGGAAATATTTTCGTTGCCACCGGCCATTACGTGTGGATTGATGCGAATGCAAACGGGGATTTTCGGATGTTTGGTGCCAAAGTGTTCCAATACCGAAAGGTTGTCTATATTGATTTGAACGCCCATTTTTGCTACTTCTTCAATTTCTTCGAATGAAACGCCGTTGGGGGTAAAGATGATTTTGTCAGATGTGAAACCGGCATGCAAACCTAGTTGTACTTCCTGAATGGAAACAGTATCAAGGCCTGAGTCCAAGTTCTTCAGAAGCTTCAGAATAGAAATGTTTGACAAGGCCTTCATTGCATAGTTAATTCTAAGCTTTTCTACCTTGGCAAAAGCATTGGTTAAACGATTGTACTGAAACTCAATTTTTTCAGCATCATACACATAAAGTGGATTCCCGAATTCACGGGCCAATTGTT
>JBDLVY010000197.1:0-7013 GCA_039804545.1 Bacteroidota bacterium
ATAACCAACCATCGTTGGTGAAACATTAGAAACGGTAAGCAAAACCGTATTCACGCCCGAATAGGTTGCATTATTGGTGAGATTGACCCAATTGGTTCCTCCATCTGTAGACAATTGCCATTGGTAACTATCAACGGTTACAGAGGTAATTGTAAAAGTAGCGGATTGCAATTCACAAGTTGTAACGTCAACCGGTTGAACCGAAATAGAAATAGGAGCACCAATAGTATAGTTTGCATTGGGCACTCCATAACCACTGGCACTTAAGACAAGTCCATCAGCTAAAATAACTGTTGGAGTGTCACCAAGGATTCCATCGTTATTATTATCCAAAAAACCGGCTTCAATGGTGTCAAAACAACCATCATCATCACTATCAATTTCAATGTAATTCAAGCTGCCGTCTGCGTCAGTATCGATAATGGTATAGTTTATAATACCACTGTCTGAAGTAGTTTCTAAACCATTGTCAAGTCCGTTATTGCCCACGGCATTTACAGTAATTCCATTAGTATTAGCGCCATTGCCAGGACTTCCCGACTCAATAATGTCAAAAACACCATCATTGTCACTGTCTAAATCCAAATAATTAGGGTAAGCATCTCCATCTGAATCAGCGGGTGTGATTCCGGTACCGAAAAGGTCGTCAATTCCGTCATTATTAGCATCAACATTGGATAAAGCGGTGATATTTTGCCCTTGGTTTTCAATCAAATCTGGGAGCGTATCGTTGTCACTGTCATAGTCAATTTGGTCCGCTATACCATCATTATCTGAATCTAGCGGAACACAAGTAGCGATTAATTTCATGGCGACTCTGCTGGTACTAACATCAACTAAGTTGATATTGCTTATAGTTATGGCATCGATTAAATTACCTCTTACAGAAAAAGTACCGGTTCCGGCAGCTAAAGCAATGCTATTGTTCAGGCGAAAACGAATTTCAAAAGAGGAATATTGGGTAATTCCACTTTCAAAAATTCCATCGTAATTAGTGTCAATCAATACCTGATCATTTGGATTTAAAATAGTCAAAGTTTTATTAATCGGACAGGTTACCCTAATTTCTGTTGATGAAGTAAACAAATCATTGGCCAAAGCTGTTGTAGCATATTCTACAGCCAAACTTATCGGATTATTCCAAGTGGTGGTATAACTAACTTTATTTTGTTTTCCACTAGCGGCTTCAGTAACAAAATTTCCACCGGCATCTCCAATAATAGGCGTAGCGGATGGTGTTCCCGAACCAGCAGTGGCAATAGTACCAATGAAAGAATTGCTATAGTTTCCAATGGTAACGCTTCCTAAAGTAGTATTGGTTAAATTAACATTTTGATCACCATTGGATTCATTACAATTAGTCATTCCATCATTGTCATTGTCTAAATCTATGTTGTTGTTGATTCCATCTCCATCGGTATCAAGCGAACATGAACTTACCGGAATTTCATTAGAATTTATAGGAAGTGAACAATTGGAAATTGTTGCCGAAACAAAATAGTAACCCGGTCCAAGGCTTGATGGGGTATAACTACTGTTGTTCGCGCCCGGAATTACACTGCCATTGAAATACCATTGGAAAACATCAAACGGACTCAAAGTGTTTACAGACAGACTGGTGTTGGGAATACAACTGGCTTGAATGGGGTCTAATTGGTTAAAGGAAATTTCAGGTTCAAATGTAAACCCCGAATAAAAACCACCAAAGGTAGCTGCACCACTGGTTCCATAAGCAGCTAAATACAATTCTTCAGTTGAAAAAACCGAAACATCTCCCGTTAATCCCGTGATGACGTAAGTTTCATAATTGGTATTTCCTACGACACTGGTCGGTCCAATCACATTCGAAAAAGTTGATAAATCTGCTAAAGTATAGTTTACACCATCTATTATAAAATTTAAAGTGGCTCCGGTTTTTGTTACTATGGTGACTCTTCCTGTGAACTGCCGACTGCCAATATAATCTATAGACGGAATGTTGTCAATAATTCTGGGTGTTTGGCAACTCAAAGGCGGTACAAAAAACATTTCTTGATTTCTTTGATCAACAGCGCTATTGTCACCTATGGTTTGATAAGCAAAGATTTTTTGGTTGGTGCTCACATATAAATTTCCATTAGCATCAAAATTAGACCCGTCAAAAACTACATAATCACCTGCGTTTATAGTAGCTGAAGGTGTTGGTGAACCATTCAAATATATCTCCGTATTATCCAAGTCGGCTACTAAGAGTACCGTTTCTACCATATCAATTCCGGTACTTTTGATAAAAATGTATTCGTTAGTGTTGATGCGTTCCGAAGGTACTATTTGATCAAAACCTAAGTCTAAATTTCCGGGCGCATTACTGCCTCCAAAAGAGCCACAATTCAAAGCAATGGGCTTGTCGGAAGTTACTAATGAGCCTATTAATCCGTCTCGATTGGCATTATTCGGACCTTGAACAGCCATCACGTAACTCTCTCTGCTGTTAAGTACAATGCTAAAAGGAGTATTGCCGATAGTGCTGTTGATGGGTTGAACACCTGCTCGAATATCACTAAAATTTACAGTGGTATTATTTTCAGAAGCTAAAACAGATATGAATGTTGTGTGAATATCGGTGTAATTGGTAACCGCGAGATTTGTAATAGCACCAATTCTAAATCGATTGCCCAAAGAAGCTTTTCCTTTTGAAACCAATTCTCCTGCTTGATTTCCTGAACCGGCAGTTACTCTGGCCGAAACATAAATCAAGTCGTCAGCTTCAACAATATAACCTTTGTTGTTTAAAACAGAATTGGCCAAACCGGCGTCAACGTGAAGTTGGGTATCATTTCCAAAACCAACATTGTAAATGTATGGTGAGCTTCGAGATACAGTTCCGAGTATGACACTTCCGCCCAGTTCAATAATTCGGAAATTAATAGGATTAATATTCGGTGTAGAGATATATAAAAATTGATCTTCTGCGGTTACACTACTTGAGCCAGAAAGTGGTGGTATGTAGTGTGTTTTGCTAAATTGTGAGAAACAATTTACGATAGAGAAAACAATAAGTATTAAAGCCAACAACTTCTTTTTCATGGGCTAAAATTAACAAATAAAAAAGAAAACATAAAAGAAGTTTTTCTATTTATGTTTTCTTTAAGAATTGATTTTTCGCAGTGATAAAAACCAATTGGCTTTACCTTACGGGATGATTGATGATTGAATTATAAATCTCGTTTTTTGATAATCTGATAAGAAGAAAAAATGAAAATAACGGTCCAACATAAAACGATTACAATGGAAGAAAAATGGACATCATAATTTCTTAAATCTTCCACACCAAGTTGGCTTCCGATAGTTTTGATGGCATTCAATTTGGTAAAAGGTTGCGGTATTAGACTCCACATAGAAATTAACGGAAAATAATCGTATATTTTATCAACAAGTGCCGTGTTTTGCAGGTTGTTGTAAGCTATTGTAAAGGTGATTATTTCAAACATAAACCATAGGAACAGAAATCCTAATGCAAAAGCAGAACGTTTTATCAATACGCCAACAAATAAACAGAAGGAAAAGAAGCCTAATAGTTTAATGAAATAGGCAAATAAATATTCCATTCGAGAGAAAATAATTCCGATTTCATTATACGAGGAAAAAACCAATCCGAGAATTAACGAAACCAAAAACACAAATAAGGTTGAAATGGCAGAAAACATAACAATGGTCCAAACCTTTGAAATGATAAATTCTTTTTTACTCATTCCGTCAATCAGGTTTTGTTTTAAAGTGCCATAACTGTATTCGTTTGCCATCATAGAAACAATAATAACGGCGAGGAATATTTTCAAGAATGCTGCGATAAAGGTGTTAAAATGCCATATGAAGGGAAAATTAAAAATACCCTGATCTGCCAAGCGAATGTGTATTGGTCCAACATCGAATTGGATGGATGCTATAAAGGATAGAAACGTCAGCAGTATAAAGTAAGTTAAAGTCAATATTCTACTGGCTCGATTTTTCCAGATTTTTTGCAATTCTATAGAGAGTAATCGTTTCATAATCGTGCGTTTATTGTTTGGTTAAGGCTAAAAATTGTTCTTCTAAACTCAGTTTTTTCAAGACCAAATGGTTTAAATAAATGCCTTGTCCAAATAAATATCGGTTTAAATCTGCTGCATCAATTGTATTTTTGAATTGAGCGATTACTTTGTCTTCTACGATTGAAGTTTTGTCTATTTCCGGATGTTGGTTAAGGGCTTGTAAAAGTTTTTGGTTGTCATTGGCTTGTAGTTCAAAATGACCCTCATGGGCAATCATGCCATCTACAGTTCCGTTATATAAAACCTCACCATAGCGCAAAACCAGTACGTGACTGCATACTTTTTCGACTTCGTCTAATAAGTGTGATGCCAATAGTATGGTCGTTCCTTGCGAGGCAATTAGTCGGATTATATCTCTGATTTGGTGAATTCCCTGAGGATCCAAACCGTTAGTAGGTTCGTCTAAAATTAAAATTTCCGGATCGTTTAAAAGCGCAGATGCAATAGCCAAACGCTGTTTCATTCCTAAAGAAAATGTCTTAAACTTACTGTCTTTTCTATCTGTAAGACCAACGATTTCCAATTTTTCATTGACTTTTGCGTAATTGATGCCTTTAATTTTACAAACCAATTCTAAATTTTCTTGGGCTGTCATGTAAGGATAAAAATTAGGCCGTTCAATGATAGCGCCAACTTTTTTTAGCGCTTCGTGAGTTTGCATTGCGCCGTCAAACCAACTGTAGTCTCCTGAAGTCTTGTTGACCACATTGAGAACGATGCCCAAAGTGGTTGATTTCCCGCTTCCGTTTGGACCAAGGATACCGTAAACATTGCCTTTGTGTATTTCGAAAGAAACGTCTTTTACCGCATGGATTTTGCCGTAACGTTTGTTGAGTTTGTTAATGGATAGAATGGTTGATTCCAAAGGTCGTTTTTTTTGAGTTTAGGGTATGACGATTGAAAACTTGAATTGTTACTGCTCTTTTTTATGGAAGTAAAATTTATTGATGAATTGTTTTTTGAGGTTCAAATAGAAAAGGGTTTCGTTGATGTCTTTGAGTTTTGATGTTAGTGTTATTTTTTGACCTCTACTGTCATTGGTAGCTTGCATTTTACAAACTTTACATTCGTATTCACTAAAATGAATATTGATTTTTTTGGTCTCTACAAATCGATGTCCGAGTATAGAACAGCGATAACTTTTATTAACTATTCCTTGAGTCAAGTAGTTTATTTTCATAGGACAAGGTTTTACACCATAACGCTGTATTCTATTCAAAGCGTCTCGGGTTCAGTTAGTTATAGTAAACATATTACTTTGACGGTAAAGCGCAAAAAATAGTCGTCAAAATACAGTATTTCTCCCTTTTATTAACATATAAACTTACAAATTAGTAAAGTAAAATTATCTAAAAGGAACAATGGTAGGTTGTCCGATTTGGAAATCGGGTAGGGCTAAGTCATTGTTTTTGAAAGAGTTTGTCTTGTAAACATTATCGCCTTCTAATGGAATGGAAGGATAATACGAAAAGGAAATTTGGAAACTATTGAATACCAAATAATCGTTATTAATCAATACCCCTAAACTAAATTTAGAGTACAATCGGTTATTGAGAAATTTGTCGGTTTCATTGCCTAAAAAACCAAATGTCATGTTGTAAAACGGACTAAAGTGAAACCCGTGCCAATTACCCGGAGCATAAGTTTGGGTTTGTAACGCCACAGAAAGTTTTCTCGTTCCATTGATTAGCGGATTATTAAATCCTGTTATCCCATTATCGTCTGAAAGTAGAACTCGGTCTTTTATGATAGGCACTCTATGGTTTCCAATCACCAATGTTGGTTTCACAAACTGTCTTATTTTCCAATCGCCCAAATACTGTAAATTGGTAAAATAATTTCCTTCAATTCTAAAAGTTGTTTCTTCCAAACCGCCATTATTAAAAAAACTACCCCATTCAATATTAGCGCCTAAATAACCAAATGAAAAGTAATCACCATAGGCAAATCGACCGCCAAAATAACTTCTTGTCAAATTATTTTTTTCCTGAAATCCGCCAGTGATGGCATATACTTGCCCGTATGGAATATCTTCAATAATGCCAAAATTGAATAAATATTTGTCCTCAGCAAATTTTCGGGTATTCAAACCAATGGTGGTTAAGTATAGTTTTTCCGAAGCAAAAAACCGCGTTGGGTCATAAGCAAAGGTCGGCATTTCAAGATAGTTGATGTTTTTATATCCAAAAGTAGTTACCAATTTGGTTGTACGGTAGTCTTCGTCTTTTCCTTTAAAAATTTTAAAAGAATGGCCCAGCCAATATTCTTGTGTTTCTAATTTAAATCTGTGGTCTGCAAATGCACCAATATTGTCAGGCAATGAATCAATGTAAAAGCGATTTTCAAAATATACACCACCGGCAAAACGGGTCAACGGTGAAAAGAATTGCCGCTCAACTCTAGCACTTTTGGTGGTGAAATTATTTATTGAATTTTCATAAGAAAAAGCAGCATTGATAAAGGTGTTTTTGATATTACTGATAGAATATTTTCCCAAGTAAGCATATTGACCACCATCAAAACGCTTGGTGTATTCATTTTTAAATTCATGACCTAAACCAAAAAAGTTTCTCTCAGTCAACTCAAAATTACCTTGTGAACCCGATAATGTTCCGGTTGGAATCAAACTCCAAGAGTCGAGCACCCGAATCGAAATATCAACAGAATCCTTGCTGCCGGGAATTTCTATGGGTTTAATGATTACAGATCTTGTATACCTTTGTCGCCGAATCAAACGCTCTGATTCTTTGGCAGTGATAGAATCTAAGGGTTCATTTTTCTTGAACAACAGCAAGTTTCGAATGGTCCAAATTTTTGATTTGAGGTGTAGGTTGTTTCCAAATTTCTCAAATCCTTTCTCTGGGACATCTTTGTAATTGTCAACCGAAAATCCGAATGGATCCATGGTTTCGATAGTAATATTTCTGATGATTTTGCCTTCGT
>JBDLVY010000198.1:0-3161 GCA_039804545.1 Bacteroidota bacterium
TTTTGTTGGAGTAAAAGTATTAACTCATCTAAATGAGTTCCATCAAAAGAACTGCCACCAACTAAAATATGCGTGGCCGGTGACAAATTAATTTTGGCCGCTAAATCTGAGAGGTATTCCAACGTCAATTTATCAGGATCCAAAAGGATGGCTAATAGTTTTTGATTTTGGGATTTGGATTGTACTATTGCTCGGTATATCTCCATTTTTATTTTTTACTTTCGAAAGCGCATACAAAAACGTAGTTTTCGATAAAATCAAAAAGTATGTCAAAGCAGTCCACTTTGTTATTGAGCCGCAATTCTACGGTACATTTTTTATCATTTATGGAAAAGTCGTTTTCAAAGATATGGTCTTTGAAACTAATCCCGATTTCATTTTTAATTTTAAAGACCGATTCTTTGATACCCCAAACTACGGTAGCTTTTTTCAATAAATCATCATCCGACAAGTTTATTAAGTGACCAATATCCATAAATCGAGGGGCGATTTGTACTGTTTTTTCTTTTAGAATTTCTAAATCGGCACCTACATTTTGATCACTGATTACGATCACCGAAAAATCATTGGAATGCGAGATGGAAATGTGTTTACCATCTTGTAAATGAGGTTTCCCAAACTCGTCATAAAACAAATCAAAATCGTTATAACCGGCTTCCATCAATAATCTTCTTACGCTGAGAAACCCTTTTTGGTGGCTTTCTGACTTCATGCCTTCTAATCGAGCTAAGGAAACGTCTTTTAACACTATACTTTGAAAAAGTTCATCGAAAGTTTCGGTGATTTTCCAAACGTACAATTGAGTCGTTTCGTTTAAAGCTTTGATTTTTAGTAGTGACATGGGTGATTTTAAATTATCTGTTTGTATTTCAGAAAATTAAGAGGCTAAACAATTCACAAAAAAGTAAAAAACCTTTTTTTAATTCTATCCTATTATGTAGCTTTGCAAAAAATTTTAGCTAATATAAATATTTTATAGATGAGTACACAAACTTTGCCTTTTGTAGCTTACAAAGTTAAGGATATTAACCTTGACGCTTGGGGAAGAAAAGAAATCGAATTGGCGGAAGCTGAAATGCCCGGATTAATGGCGCTTCGCGCTGAATATGGTGCCAGCCAACCTTTAAAAGGAGCTCGTATTGCAGGATGTCTTCACATGACCATCCAAACGGCTGTTTTAATTGAAACCTTAATTGCATTGGGTGCTGAAGTTACTTGGTCTTCTTGTAACATTTTCTCTACTCAGGATCAAGCTGCTGCGGCTATTGCGGCTGCCGGAATTCAGGTTTATGCTTGGAAAGGTTTAGATGAAGAGTCTTTTGACTGGTGTATCGAGCAAACGTTATTCTTTGGTGAAGACAGACAACCATTGAACATGATATTAGATGACGGTGGAGATTTAACCAATATGGTTTTTGACCGTTATCCTGAGTTGATTCCGGGCATTAAAGGTTTGTCTGAAGAAACTACAACAGGTGTTCACCGTTTGTATGAAAGAATGAAAAACGGAACATTATACATGCCGGCTATCAACGTGAATGACTCGGTTACTAAATCTAAATTTGACAACAAATACGGTTGTAAAGAATCGGCAGTAGATGCGGTTCGTCGTGCTACCGACATTATGTTGGCCGGAAAAAGAGTGGTAGTTTGTGGTTACGGAGACGTAGGTAAAGGAACAGCGGCTTCTTTTAGAGGTGCTGGTTCTATTGTAACGGTTACTGAAATCGATCCTATTTGTGCTTTACAAGCCGCTATGGACGGATTTGAAGTTAAAAAATTAGATACGGTTATCAAAACTGCTGATATAGTTATTACGACTACCGGAAATAAAGATATCGTAGTGGGAAGACATTTCGAACAGATGAAAGACAAAACCATCGTTTGTAATATTGGTCACTTTGATAACGAGATTGACATGGCTTGGTTGAATTCAAACCATGGCAATACTAAGGTTGAAATCAAACCACAAGTTGACAAATACACTATTGCTGGAAATGATATTCTTATCTTGGCTGAAGGTCGTTTGGTAAACTTAGGTTGTGCTACTGGTCACCCAAGTTTTGTAATGAGTAACTCGTTTACTAACCAAACTTTGGCACAAATCGAATTGTGGAACAACAGTGCGGCTTACAAAAACGAAGTGTATATGTTACCAAAACATTTAGATGAAAAAGTAGCGGCTTTACACTTGGCTAAATTAGGCGTTGAATTAGAAACTTTAAATAACGAGCAAGCTGCTTACATTGGAGTTGAAGTTCAAGGACCATACAAACCTGAGTATTACAGATATTAATAAATTACGAAGTTTATATAATAGAGAAACCCTTGCTGAAAAGCGAGGGTTTTTTTATTTACTGACCCAAAAGACAAATCCCAATTAGCCCCGACCTGCCTGCCGGCAGGTTGGAGCTAACTAACATGGAGCTCGTAAAGCGGGAACGACAAAGCCAAAAACACCCAAGCCATTCGCTCCTAACCCAAATGAAAGGCGAACGGAGCGAAGCTAAACAAAAAACCCGCTCATTGCTGAACGGGTTTAGTATTTTGATAAGAGTTTGTTCTTATGCCTCGAATGGAAGGATAGATACAAATGACTTGTTATCTCCTTTTTTCTGGAATTTAACAATCCCGTCAACTTTTGCATGTAAAGTGTGATCTTTACCCATGTAAACGTTTTCTCCCGGATTGTGTTTAGAACCTCTTTGTCTAACGATGATATTTCCAGCAATGGCTGCTTGACCACCATAAATCTTAACACCTAAACGTTTCGATTCTGATTCTCTACCATTCTTAGAACTACCGACACCTTTCTTGTGAGCCATGACGTATAAGTTTTAAATATTAGTTGTTTTCTTCTGTTGCTGGAGTTTCAGCTGCTGCTTTTTTCGCTTTTGGCGCTTTTGGCTCTGCTGCTGCTTTCTCAGCTTTTGATTCTGTAGCTTTTTCAGCTTTAGCCGCTTTTTTACCGCCGGTTGCACTGATGCCTTCAATTACAATTTGAGTAAGATACTGTCTGTGACCGTTTCTTTTCTTGAATCCTTTTCTTCTTTTCTTTTTGAAAACGATTACTTTGTCTCCTTTTAAGTGTTGTAACACTTTGGCTTCTACTGAAGCACCTTCTATAGCTGGGGCGCCTAAAGTAATGTTACCATTATCGT
>JBDLVY010000199.1:0-8618 GCA_039804545.1 Bacteroidota bacterium
ATCAAAATATAAAATCTATACTTATTGAAAATAATTCTTTCTACGAAAAACTGACCAAAAAAGGCTATTTAAACGCGCAATTCTTAGAAAATTTTAAGCTGAACGATAGTGTTTTTTGCTACAAATACAGCCTCGAAAAAAAAATAAATTATGCACGCATATATATAGGTATAAAAAACAAAGAAAACATACCCGGAACATATCCTGTCAAAAACGACACTTTAGAACTTTCTTATGAAGAGATTGATGATTTACTAAACAACATCTTAATGAAACTGGAAAGCAACGGCTTTTCAATGGCCAAAGTCAAACTAAACAACATACAAAGCAAAGAGAATTTGATAACCGCTGATTTATCGATATCCAAAGAAAATCAGCGTCAGGTCAACAGCATTGTAATTAATGGCTATGACAAATTTCCCGAAAGCCACAAAAAGAACATAGCAAAACTTTACCGCAACAAGGTTTTTAACCAAAAGAACTTAGACAAACTTTACAATGATTTTGAAAAATTTAGATTTGTCAAGCAAACCAAATATCCCGAAATTTTATTCACCAAAGATTCTACCAAAGTCTATGTTTATTTGGAAAAGACCAAACCGAATTCCTTTGACGGTTACATGGGCTTTAACAACGACGAAGAAAGCAAATTAATTTTAAGTGGATTTGTTGATTTGGTTTTACAAAACATTTTGAATTCAGGCGAAAAATTCTATTTGTATTGGAAAAGCGACGGTCAAGACCAAAAAACATTCAACTTGGGCTTAGAACTGCCTTACATTTTCAAAAGTCCGATTGGCCTCAAAACCGAACTCAATATTTTCAAACAAGACAGCACTTTCCAAAACACCAGAACCAACATAGAACTTGGTTATTATTTCAATTACAATAGCCGATTGTATTTGGGCTGCCAATCTACAGAATCAAGCGATATTCAAAATGCCAATACCACAAGCCTATCTGACTTTGACAATACATTTATCACAACAGCATTTGAATTTATAGAATTTAAAAATGATGATTACCTATTTCCTGAAAAAACAAGTCTTAGCATAAAACTCGGCTCTGGAAAAAGAGACTCAAATCTCCTTTCAGACAGTCAGTTTTTTGGCAATTTATCATTCAAATACAATGGCTACCTTAATCCTAAAAACATCCTCAATATCAAATCGCAAATTTTTTATTTGCAAAGCGAAAATTACATCGTTAATGAACTGGCACGCTTTGGAGGCATCAACTCTGTCCGAGGGTTTAATGAAAATAGTTTACAAGGCAATACCTTTACTTCTCTTTTGACAGAATACCGATATGTACTCACGCCAAACTTATACTTACATTCTATTCTCGATTATGCCCATCTGCAAGACAAAACTACCGATAGTCGCCAAAATCTTCTTGGTATTGGATTTGGATTTGGACTTCTAACAAAAAACGGATTATTCAATATCATTTACGCTAACGGAAGCGCTAATAATCAAGCCATCAAACTTTCAAATTCCATAGTACACATAAGCTTTAAAGCTAATTTCTAGCTGTTTAAAACTTTAACATTAAAATTCAATGTTAAATTAGGATTTTTAAGATTTTTTTAAGACTTTTGACTTTACTAATTATAACCAAATTAAATAATGAAAACAAAGTTAAATGGATTCTTGACGCTTTTTATAGCGTTGTTAGTGCAAATCTCTTTTGCGCAAGACAGGGTTGTTTCCGGTGTTGTTTCTGACAATAGTGGATTGCCTATTCCTGGAGTAAATGTTCTAGTAAAAGGAACGAAACTTGGAACTCAAACTGATTTTGACGGAAAATTTTCTATCAAAGCGAGTTCGACAGAAACTTTAATTTTCAACTATGTTGGAATGAAGACTCAAGAGATTCTTGCTTCTTCTACAACCATCAACGTTAAAATGAAAGACGACGCTGTTGAATTGGAAGGAGTTGTAGTTACCGCCTTAGGTATCAAAAGAGAGAAAAAGGCCTTAGGTTATGCCGCAACTACTATCAGCAAAGAACAAATTACTAACGTTACCACAAACAATCCTTTAGAGTCTTTATCCGGAAAAATTGCCGGTGTTGACATCTCTGCTCCCAATCAACCCGGAGCTTCTACTAAAGTTATTGTAAGAGGTATCGGTTCTATTACGGGAACTAACCAACCGCTTTACGTGGTTGACGGAACGCCTTTAAACAACACTTTTAATGGTTCTACAAGTACTTCAAGATCATTTGACGTTGGTACTGGTATCAATGACTTAGATCCAAACAGTATTGAAAACATCACCTTCCTTAAAGGTGCTGCCGCTACAGCTTTATACGGAGCAAGAGCAGGTAGAGGAGCGATCATTATCACCACTAAAAAAGGTAAAAACCAAACAAAAATAAATGTTGATTACGTTGCTACTGTTGAAATGAGTGAAATTGCCAAAGTTCCTAACTTCCAAAACGAATTTGGTCAAGGATGGAATGGTCTAGGTTACTCTCAGTTGCCTTCTGGAGCAGGACCAAGTAATGAAAATGGTTCATGGGGTCCGCGATTTAATGGAGAAATCAGACCTTGGGGAACTGTTTATAACAATTCTCAACAAATCAAACCTTATGTAGGTTTAAAAGACAACTACAAAGAATTTTTCGACACAGGTTTAATGCACACTAACTCGGTTTTTGTTAGTGGCGGAAGTGATTTTTCAGATTTCTCTGTAGGGTTTACTAACTCAAACAGCAATGGTATTATTCCAACAGAATCTGATGCTTTGGTTAAAAGAGCTTTCACCTTTAATGGTGGCTTGAAAAATGCCAAGACCGCTGTAAGAGCAAGTGTTAACTACACTAACAGAGAGCAAAATGCGGTAAATACAGGTCAAGGAGACGAAGCAGGAGAAGGATCAACTTTGATTCAGGAAATGCTACAAATCCCTAGAGATATAAGTATTGTTGACTTAGCGGATTACACCAACAATCCATTCAATAACAACAGTTATTATTTTACTCCATATGCTGGAAATCCTTATTTTACTTTAAACGAAAATTCAACAAAAGTTATTGGTCATAACTTATTCGGAAATATTAATATTTTCAGAAAAATCAATGACGAATTTTCTGCCACATGGCAAGTAAGTGGAAACTACCGTAACGAAAGTTTAAAAAGTTACGGAGCTATCGTAAATTATGCTGAAGGTTCTCCACAAGACTTAGCTTCAACTATTCCAGTTGTTGGTGGGGTTACTGAAGGAAGATTCACCAACACTGAATTTGATACATTCTTCAACGTAAACTACGAAAAATCTTTGAGCGATAATTTCAAATTGAATTTATTAGCCGGTTTCAACTACAACCAAAGAGAAAGCAACACATTGGTGGCTTCTGTTACTGGTTTAGATGTTCCTAACTTTTATGAATTAGTAAATAGTGCAAACAGACCGGTTATTAATCAAAATGATAGCATGAGAAGAACCATGGGTATCTATGGCCAAGCTGAGTTGTCTTATAAAGAAAAATTATTCTTAACTGTGAGTGGTAGAAATGATAAATCATCAACCCTACCTGCAGCAAACAACTCTTATTTCTATCCAGCGGTTTCATTGAGTGGTATCGCAATAGATAACGGGAAAAACTACCTTAAATTAAGAGCTGCGGTTTCTCAAGTAGCTGCTGATACTAATCCTTACTTAACCGAATCTTCTTTGGTTACAGGTAATGCTGCGGCAAACTTCGGAACAATCGCTTCTCCTCTTGGCGGCGTAAATTATTACGAATTAGCGGGAGTTTTAGGAAACATTAACCTTAAACCAGAGATGACTACTGAGTTTGAAATTGGTGCTGAAGGTAGCCTATTCAACAAAAAAGTTACTTTTGACGTATCTTACTACAACAGAACAACTGAAGACCTTATTGTAGCTGTTCCACTTGATCCATCAACTGGATACTCTAGTCAGGCTACTAATATTGGAACCGTTGTTAATAAAGGTTTGGAATTATCATTAGGATTTACGCCTATCAAAAACGATAATTTCTCTTGGAATGTAAATTATACTTTTGCTAAAAATGACAACGAAGTAACCGAAATCAACAATGGTTCAAGAATTGACATTACTTCAGCTTATGGTGTAACTTTCTCTGCAGAAGAAGGAAGACCTATTGGTTCATTCTACGCAAGAGTTCCAGTAGTAAACAGCGATGGACAATATGTAGTAAACCCTGATACAGGTTATTACGCAGTTACTGATGATGAGCAATATATTGGTGATGGACAAAGAGACTTCATCATGGGACTTCAAAACAGTTTCCGCTATAAAAACTTTACCTTGAATTTTGCCTTTGATTGGAAACAAGGTGGAGAAATGTACTCTTACACTAAGAGATTATCTGGATTCGTAGGTAACGGTATTGAAACTGCATACAACGACAGAAGCCCATTCATTATTCCTAATTCAGTTGTTGATAATGGTGATGGTACTTATTCTGAAAACACTACTCCTATTAGTTTTGAAAACATCACTAACTTCTGGGGTAATACAACTAACAACCCTGGAATTGAAAAAGACCACTTAATTGACAAAACATTTATCCGTATGAGAGATTTAAGTTTATACTACAATCTTAATGACAGTTTTGTAAAAAGACTTGGACTTACTAAATTCTCTATCGGTGTTTACGGAAGAAACTTGTTCTTATGGACTCCAAAAGACAATCCATATGTAGATCCTGAATCAACCAGTTATGGTAATGATTTATTAAGTGAATTTGGAGAATTCGGTTCTAATCCGTCTCAAAGAAACTATGGTGGAACAATTAAAATATCATTCTAAAAATAGAATCATGAAAAAGTTTTTTATAACAGTAGCTTCAGTAGCTTTATTTTTCTCTTGTAACAATGATGACTTTGATATCAATACAGATCCGGACAACTTGGATCCTAACAGTATATCAATGTCGGTTGAGCTTCCCGCTGGATTAGTTGGAGTTGCAGGAGCACAAGGCTCATATTACGCTTTAATCGGCGGATTTTGGTCTCAATATTGGACACAGAGCAATGCCTCTAACCAATACAAAGAGATAGATGATTATTCTATCGGAACAAATGATTATACTGCCGGATGGGCAGCAATGTACGATGCCTTAGGTGACATTAGAAATGTTAAAAGATTGGCAGAAGAACAAGAAAATTGGAATTACTATTTAGTGGCTACGACTATGGAAGTTTATGCTTCACAAATCATGACCGACTTGTATGACCAAATTCCTTACACAGAAGCCAACAACAGAAACATCTTAACTCCTCAATTTGAAGGTGGTGAAGAAGTATACGCACTTATGGTTGCCGATCTAAAAGAAGCTTTAGCAAAAGATTTTGCTGCTTCTAGCGGAAGTGCACCGGGTACTGACGACTTCGTTTTTGGCGGTAATATGTCAAACTGGAAAGGTTTTGCCAATTCTTTACTTTTGAAACTTTATTTAAGACAAACAGAAGCAAATCCAACTTTGGCACAACAAGGAATTACTGAATTATTAAATTCAGGGGTATCTTTCTTGAATACTGATGCAGCAATCACGCAATTTGAAGATGCTCCGGACAGAAGTAACCCACTTTATGAGTCTGACAGAAGACAATTAAATACGGCTACAAATTTAAGAGCTAGTACTACTTTATTTTCTTTCTTAGGAGACAATTCAGATCCAAGAAAAGGGTATTATTACAATGCAGGTAACTCTTTAAACCAAGGAGATTTTAACAATAGTGCTATTGCACCTGCCTCTGTTTCTGTGGTTCACCTAGAAGCTACAACTGCCGTTTACTTTATGAGCAGAGAAGAAAGTTTGTTTTTACAAGCTGAAGCTCTTGAAAGATATGCCGGTGGCGCTGGGGCTAAAAGCAAATATGACGAAGGAGTTATAGAAGCATTTAGTAAATATGGTGAAGATGGAACTTCATTTGTTGCCTCTGGTGGTGCTTATGAATATCCTACAACAGGAACTTTCGCTAATAAATTGAAATCAATTATCGTTCAAAAATGGACGGCTGGTTTCCCAGGTAATGGATTCGAATCATTCTTCGAACAAAACAGAACCGGATACCCTAGCGTATCAGCTGTACCACAATCAAACAGCAGCTACGTTTCTGGAGAGTTATCTTATTCGGTTGCCGGTACTACAGGTGGACTTTTCCCAAAAAGAGTTGTATTCCCAAGTACAGTAGCAACACGAAATCCTAATACCCCTAGTTTAGTACCTAATACAACACCAGTTTGGTGGGATGTTAATTAAAAAATAGATATGAAAAAAGTAATTTTAAGTTTATTATTCATTAGCACTTTTTTAGTGTCATGTGAAGACAATTCTACAGAAGGTGTTTCAAGGGTAACCAATTATCCTGAATTTACCTTACTTGGAGATGAAGTTGTTTATGTTCAGAAAGGATCTGCTTATACAGATGCCGGTGTAATTGTAACTGAAGGTGGTGTTGAAATCCCTTATGAAACTAGCGTAATTGGTGATTTTAGAGGTGGCACTAGTGTTGACCCTAACGTTGTTGATGTTTACCGTATCATCTACTCTGCCCAAAACCAAGATGGTTTCTCAGGCTCAGTGGCTAGAACTGTAATTGTTTATGAGGATAGTGATTTAACCACAAGTATTGCTGGTCTTTATTCTTCAACAGTTATCAGAAATGGTTCAAACAACCCACAATACTACAACATGGAGTATGTGTTAGTATGGAAAAATAACGATGGTACTTACAGCATGTCTGATGGTATTGGTGGTTATTATGCTATTGGAAGAGCTTATGGTGTAGGCTATGCAGCCGGACCTGTTACCATTACTGCCAACGATATTGCTAGCAATAACTTTGCTCCAATTCCAAGCTTTGGAGTAGGTGCTTTTGGTGGTGATGCCGTGATGACAGGTTTGACAGCTAATCCTAGCGCTAATACTTTGTCCTACACAACTACTTGGGATTCCGGGTTTACATTTGTGGTAACTATGACTAAAGTTGTATTATAAATTAAAAAATGAAAAAAATGAAAATTTTAAAAAATAGTCTTGTAGTTAGTTTATTCTTAGCTTTATCACTTACTTCTTGTGATCAAGGTGGAGATCCAACTCCAGGAGGAACTGCAACAGAAAAATTTGCTGGTGATTGGCATGTTATAGCACTTGAACCGGATGGTGTAACACCGGCTTTTGGTGGCGATTATAATTTGTACTCAACCTACAACGCATCGTCAAACGATGAAAATTTCTGGGTTGATGACCACAATAGTTGGATGCAAATAAAATCGAAAGTACAAGCTACCGATTTCAATGCTTTGACTTTTTCAGGACAACCTGATGCTGACGAATTATACACAGGTGGTACAGTTACTGTAACCAATGGTAAAATTTTAAAAGCTGCTGCTCAATCTTTCGGTGGTCACACTGTAGACAGCATCTACTTTGAAGCAGAATTTGATTGGGATCCGGGAACAGTTTACAAATTTGCCGGTCACAAAAGAACAGGTTTCTTAGAAGACGAACTATAAAAAACGAAACTCGTTTTTATAATCAAAACCACCAGTTTTCACTGGTGGTTTTTTTATATCTTTGCGCCATGGAAAAAGAAAACCAAATCTTCGGAATCAGAGCTATTATAGAGGCCATCAGCGCAGGTACAGCAATCGATAAAGTATTTATCCAAAGCGATGCCCAAAGCGAGTTGATGCAGGAATTGATGAAAGCCATGAAAAAGCACAGCGTCAATTTCTCCTATGTTCCCGTTGAAAAATTAAACAGATTAACACCCAACAACCACCAAGGCGCAGTAGCCACCATAGCTCCTATCTCCTTCGTAAAACTGGAAACTTTAGTAGACAGTGTTGTTGAAAGTGGCAAAACTCCCCTATTTTTAATTCTTGACCAATTAAGCGATGCTCGTAATTTTGGCGCTATAATCAGAACCGCTGAATGTACTGGCGTAGACGGTATCATTGTCCAAAAAACTGGTTCAGCTCCAGTTAATGGTGACACCGTAAAAACCTCTGCTGGCGCTGTGTTTAATGTACCCATTTGTAAAGTAGACCACATTAAAGACGCCATTTTTTACCTTCAAGGTAGCGGCATCAAAACTGTAGCTGCAACCGAAAAAACAGAAGACAGTATTTACAACATCGATTTAAAACAACCCGTAGCCATCATTATGGGAAGCGAAGACCGAGGCATCAATCCATCTGTATTGAAAATCGTAGACGAAAAAGCTAAACTACCAATGTTTGGAACTATTGGGTCTTTGAATGTTTCCGTGGCTTGTGGTGCATTTCTTTATGAAGCGGTTCGCCAACGTCAATAAATAATTTGTCAGACTGAGCTTGTTGATCTCAGGAGCGAATGGCTCGGGATTTATCAGTTATCCTTATTCCCGCTTTTCGTTATACTTCGTGCCACTACAATCGGGGCTAAATAGCCAACTATTCGACCGATTTGTTATCGTCTGTCGCTTCTTTAAAGTGATAAATATAACTAACTCCTGTGGTCGGAATTTCTTCCACTATTTCCTCCTCTTCCGGCGTATTGACAAAGTTCCCGTTTTCATCAAAATGCTTCATAAACATATCGTTTTCGGGATTGAATTCGGGTTTTTCCCATTC
>JBDLVY010000200.1:0-36212 GCA_039804545.1 Bacteroidota bacterium
CTACATACAATTCACCGTCTTTGTCTTCCCCGAAAGTGGTGGTTGCGTAATTAGTTCCATTATAGTTCCAAGTGATACTTCCGTTTGTATTTACCCAACCAATTTCTCCGGAACAGTAATCGGCAAAAAAGTACTTGTTAGTAAAATTAGGATAAGCAGTACCAGTGTAAAAATAACCTCCTGTTATAGAACAACGAATGGGTGAGCCATGAGCATAAAATGTAATTGGGGGATAAGTTGCACTGTAAGCCGGACAGCCGGAATTATTGTAAGCCACATTTGCTTCGTAACAACGCCATCCAAAATTCAAACCGGTGTTGGGAATCGGAGCGCTAACTTTGTTGATTTCTTCTAAAGCATCTTGACCCACATCAGCAATCCAAAAATCGCCATTCAAACGGTTGAATGAGAATTTCCAAGGATTTCGCATCCCGATGGCCCAAATCTCATCATTTCCTGCCACACCCACATAAGGATTGGTCGGAGGAATGCCATAAGGAGAAGCAGAATCTACATCTAGACGAAGCATTTTGCCTAAATTCTCATTGATATTTTGTGCTCTATTTCCGGGATCGCCGCCACTGCCGCCATCACCCATTCCGATGTATAAATAACCGTCGGGCCCAAATTTAATAGTACCACCATTATGATTGCTGTAAGGTTGTGCCACTGTTAGTAAAACAGTTCCGCTTGCTGCATCGGCTACGTTGGGATCAGTTGAAACCGTGTAACGAGCAATTACAGTAGCGCCATCAGCGGCACGGGTATAATTGACATAAAAATAACCATTGCTAGCATAATTGGGATGAAAAGCCAAGCCCAACAAACCTTGTTCGTTACCGGCATTAGTTATTAAAGAAGTAAGATTTATAAAAGGCGCGGTATTTACCGTTCCGTTAGCATTTACAATTCGGATTAAGCCGCCTTGTTGCACCACAAACAGGCGTGCATCATTGACCGGATGGGCAATTTCAACCGGACCAGTAAAACCAGTGGCAAAACTTTGTAATCCGATGGTTTGGGCAAAAGAAGTTACAGTCAGAAGACCAAAAACTAAAGAGAGCATTTTTTTCATAGCTAATCGGTTTTTGGTAAAGTTAAAAATAAAACCATTACAATCAAAAGGTAAAAAAAACGCAACCCTTAAGATTGCGTTTTAACCTAAAATTTTAATTCAGTCGCTGAATGGCGGTCTTAAATTCTTCTAAAGTAATCTTGTTAAGTTCTAAACCAACAGTGGCATTTTTATCAATGACAATATCTTTCATGATGAGAAAAGTTTCATTTTCGGTATAGCTAAATGCCACTAAAGTTGCTTTTTTACCTATTGGGAGTTCTCCAAAAACGAACTGCTTGTTTTCGTTCCAATGTCCCCGCATAATCGAGTTGATGTCTTTGAAAACCAATCTAATTTCGGGTTTGAATTTTAAATCGATGTTGACCAATAAATCGGTTTTGTCTTTTACCTCATAAAACCTATCGCAGTTAATCCACCCCAATTTTGCCGAACTTAAAATGGTTTTGTCTAAGACACTTATTTTTTCGTTGCTTAAAGAATCTCTTTTAAAAGTTCTTTTTTTAGAATCGAGAACCGTGTCTACAACAGTTCCATTCGACATATAAACGGTATATGAAATCCAATTGGTTTCGCCAAATTCATCTTCTTCACCGACTAAATCTTTATTGGTACTCCAATCAACCGTTTGGTCTTTTTTAGGATAACCATAAAAAGTTTGCATGTCGCTTGGGTTGTTTTTTGAAGCCATTTCGAGCTTGATTTCAGCACCATTTTTCAATTGTAATTCTTCGCCTTTGGAAGTAGCTTTGAGGTAAATCATTCCGCCGCTTTCAAGCATAGTTCCATTTGACATGGTGTGTAAATTGGCCGTCACTGCATCCGATTTTTGGTAAAACTCTTGGAGTTCAACATCTATTTTACCGATGGCATATTTGCCGTTGGCTTTTTTCAAAGCGTTTTTCGGAATGGTGATTTTCGTTCCTTCTTTTCCGGTAATCGTAATGACTTCATTGGATTTTCCGGCGAAGAATTGGCTTTCTTTTTTCAGTTGATTAAAAATAGTATTGGTATATTCTTTTTCAGCGAAGGCAAAAGTAATTTCTACTCTTCGGTTTTGCTGTTTGCCTTTGTCGCTGGCATTTTCTGCAATAGGTTTGTTTTCGCCATCAAATTTCAATTGGAATTTTTCCGCCGAAATGCCTTTGGTTACCAAATAATTCAGGACTTCATTGGCCCGATTTTTTGATAAAGTAATGTTGTATTTTGAATTCCCGTCAGCATCGGTATTTCCGTTGAGTTCGACCGATTTTAATTGATTCAAATCCAATTTTGAAACAACGGCATCCAGTTTTGACTTGGCATTATCCGTCAAAACAAATTGGTCATAGTCAAAGAGTACGGTTTCTTTCTGGTTTTGGGCTACCGCCAATTGACTTAAACAACAAATCAAAAGGAATATTTTAAAGGTGTTTTTCATAATTATAAATTATCGATGATTTTGTCTTTAGGATATTTGACTTTGTAACTGATTCGGACTTTCTTGGTTTCGTTGGGTTGCAACTTCAAATCCCAAGTAAGGATGCCGGTTTCGGTATTGACTTTGGCACCGCTGCTTTCGGTCAATTCAATTTCAATTTCTTTGTCTGGGCTTAACGGATATTGGTCTTTTAACAACATGCCTGCAGCTTCTTTTTTGTTGTTTCTAATGGTGATATCGTAAGTGAAAGTCTGTTCTTTTTTGGAAGATAAGAATCGTGTTCCCGATTTGTCTACCACTTTTTCGCGTTTGATGGAAATCTTTTTGTCTCTTCCCATGCTCAAATTCAAAGTGTCTGAAGTTTGGTTTGGATTAATCATCGTTTTACCCACATACAAACCTTCGAAGATGATATTGGCTTCGCCCGGCAACAAATTGTATTTAGAATAATCGCTAATTTCGGCCAAAAGAAACGCTTCTTTTTCTACTCTTGGCACCGCATAATATTTGTAAGTCGCCGGTAGTTGGATGTCTTTCAAAGCCACACTGTGTGGTTTGTTATTGGATAAAATATCATACGGAATGTCGATGTCGAAGGAAACATTGAGTTGGTTTTCAATGATATTGGCGCTAACAGTACTGTAGGCTGCAGCACTTATTTTATCTTTGTTTGCTGAATATCCTTGAACAACAACTTCCTGCAATGTGTTTGACTTAAAATCACCATTTCTATAATTTCTACCGTCATAAATATCTCCATATCTCAAAAACCACGCACTCAATAGCGGTGCCTGATTGTTCTGATTTGGGTTGCCCGAAGACAAAGTCAATTTCACTTTCTTCCAGTCGATGCCCGTATTTTGCAATACTTGTGCTTTGTACACCATATTGATTGGTGACGTAATATTTTCTGCGCGCAAGTCGTAAAATGGCGACCAAGAAGCGGCATTGGTGATGTAATTAACGTCTAAATTCACAGCGCCCGCAATATCATTCATGACTTGCACAATCAATTTGCCTCTAGAGTTTTTGTCTTCTTTTTGGGTATTGATTTCGAGTTTGTCGTTGAGGTTTTTGAGTTTGGTTTTTAGATTGGATTCCTTTTCACCCAAAGCTACAATGACATTATCCATTTCCATGCGTTTGGCTTTATAGTAGTCAACCAGTTTCATCAACTCGGCCACATTCAGACCGGTATTGCTGCCACCAACGGTTTGATTGGCATCCAAAAGTGCTATGGCTTGTTGGTTTGAGTAACTTTCAATTTGGATTTTCTTAATTTCTTTGTTGACCAGTGCAATACTGTCGCGGACTTTTTTTATTACCGGATTGGTTTCGTCAATTTCGTATTCCGAAATGTAATTCTGGGTAAACTGCACTGATAAAACAGTCACCGAACTCGGAGCACCAATCTGCACGGTACTTTCATTCAAGTAATCGGCCACATTTTTAATAACGATTTCACTCGTTCCGGCAGGCAAATTGACTGAAGTGGTTTGGGATAATTCGGCCGCATTGAAATAAACCGTAGCGGCTTTTATTTTGGCAGTAGTGAAAATGGGTTTTTGGGCAAAGCCAACGGCAGTAACCCAAAAGGCTAATAAAAAGAATCTTTTCATGATAATTAAATTAAGGTCATACTACTGAGAGTAGTTATAACGCAAAAAGGTTGGATTTAGTATGAAATTTTTAAAAATCAAACTCATCCAAACTCAAACTATCATTTACTATCGTATTGACAGTGTTTTGTTTAAGGTACATTTTGGCCGGTCCGGAAATATCTAAAGCAAAGTTGCCCATCGTATCGTTGGCAGTGATAAGGTTTCTTTTGAACATCAATCGCATTAAGAAATCATTATGCTGTTGGGCAAAAGGTTTGAATTTTTCAGCATTCTCCAATCGCCACATAAAGCCTTTAGGTTTGGGAATAATTCCCGCTAAGAACAAACATTGATTTACATTTAAATCTTGCGGAATTTTGTTAAAGTAAAAATGCGATGCTTCGCCAATGCCGTATACATTTGGTCCCCATTCGATAATGTTAAAGTACACTTCGAGCATGCGCTCTTTAGAGCTGATGCGGTTGTTTTCTAAAATGTAAACCAATAGGATTTCCTCGAGTTTTCGCGACAAGGTTTTTTCTCGGGTTAGGAAAGCATTTTTGACCAATTGCATACTGATGGTGCTGGCGCCACGGGCAAATTTTTTGGTCTTGATATTTTTGGCAATGGATTGTTTAAAGGCCTCATTGATAAATCCGCGATGGTTAAAAAACGACGGATCTTCGCTGGTCAACACACATTTTTGCAAGTAAGGAGAAATTTGATTCAAAGGGGTAAAATTCGGATTTGATGGGCCAACTACAATCGGTCGTTGTGCCACACCATTGTCGATGGCGCGATAGGTAAACTCGCCATTGATTTTGTTCAAATCGGCTTCTCCGTATTTGGTGATTTTTAAGCCTTCCGGTTTAAGTTTGCTATCAAAAATAATGTCGTTTGGTTGGTGGTTATTGTATTCAAAATGAAGAGCATAACTAAAATTTCCTTGTGCTTCCATGCCTTCAAAATGGCGGAATAATCCCGTTGGTAGCGAACTAATAAAGTCATTCGCTTTCATTTTTGGAATGTTCAATTGGAGGGCATAAATCTTATCGGTTTCATTGGTATAGGAAACATAAGGATTACACTTTATATTGTTCAATTGCACGGTTGACGTACTGTCTAAAGCCATAAATCGAGGCCCAACAATCCAACGGTAGTCAAAGCGCGCGTTTTTGATTACTACGTCTTTATTGGCAATTTTTGGGTGGTTGACGCTTAAATTTTGAATAGAAGAATAACCATCGATGTGCAGTTCACCGCTGTCCATCGAAAGATTGTCTAGGTTGAAATGAATTGATTTAAAACCGGTTTTCAGGTTGAATTTTTTATCCAAATAAGGAAGTTGTATCGTATCACTTTTTGGGTTAAAAAATTCCAAATCAGCTTTTCGGTCTCTTGGGTCGGCAAAACCGTTGATAGCCCATTGTTGCGAAAAACCATCGGCAGAGACATCAATTAAAGTGTTGAGTTTTTTATCGGCTAAAGCCAATTGGGTAAAATCAAAAACCACTTGGTTTCCTTTATCATTAATCCTAAAAGCAAAGCCTTTGACCTGCATATCGGTTGGTACCAAATCCATTAAATTGGAAGAAATTCGGTTCAATAGTTTGGCATAATTGACTTCTGCATGGTCTGTCTTTTCTTTTTTAGAACGCAGAAAAGCGTCGAAGTTGCTGCCGGTTTTGGTCTTCACCAATTGGATATACCCTTTATTGATTTCGAGTTTGCCCAATTGAATATCGCCAATCAACAGTTTCCAAAAGTTGACACTCGTTTTTAATTGGTCAATGCGTATCAAAGTATCGGCTTGTTTCGGAACCAAAGCGATGTGTTGGAATTCGAGATTGCTTAAACCGTGAAATTCTGCCTTGGCGATGGTCAAATCACATTGGTAATCACGATCCATTTTGGCATCAATCCGATGAATGACTTTTTCTAAAAGGGTATTTCTAAAAGCAAAAAGCAACACCATTCCGAATAGTATAACAATACCACAGATTTTAAGAACAAGAAATGCTTTTTGTTTTTGGGTTCTCATTATTTTGCTTTGTCAACTTCTAAGCCAATACCAATTACATTAGGCAAATAAGGGCCATTAAAACTATGGGAAATGGTAATTTTGTAAAGTCCTTTTTGGAAATTCATGTTCTCTCTAATCACAGAGGTAAAGTCACAAATATCACCCGAACAATCTCCAAAATCTTTCCCGTTTTTGTCTTTGAGGTTTAAATTAATGCTGAAATCATCTGTTTTTCCATCCGGACTTTTGAGGCTGAAATGGAGGGGAACATGGTCAAATTGATAGCCATAAACATGACTGAAGAGAAACAGTATATCGTAAGTTTGGGTTTCATCGGTAATTTCAAATTCAAAAGTTTTTGCTTCTGAAGAAGCCCAATGATTGTCTTCAGAAAACTTAACGAATTCACTATAGACACTATATTGGTTACAAGCAAATAAAAACAAAAGCAATAAGAGTATGGTTTTAAGTTTCATAACAGGATTGTTTATATTGAAAACGAATTTTGCTCTCCTTTATTGTGTTTACTGAGGTTACCCAAACAACTGTTCAACGACTTCTTCAATTTTGGAAACTAAAACAATTTTAATCAATGGATTTTTGATGGCAATCTTGTTGTATTTGGAAACAAATATGGTTGAAAAACCAAGCTTATCCGCTTCTTGAATGCGTTGCTCAACACGGTTCACCGGACGGATTTCGCCTGACAAACCCACTTCGCCTGCAAAACAAACTTCTTTGCCTACGGCAATATCTTCATTGGAAGACAAAATTGCCGCCACCACCGCTAAATCAATCGCGGGATCATCTACCGAAATTCCGCCTGTGACATTGAGGAAAACGTCTTTGGTGCCCAATCGGAAACCGGCGCGTTTTTCCAAAACGGCTAAAATCATGTTTAATCTTTTAGCGTTGTAACCCGTTGTGCTTCGCTGCGGTGTGCCATAAACGGCTGTTGAAACTAAAGCCTGAATTTCTATCATCAACGGGCGCATGCCTTCTAAAGTGGAGGCAATCGCAGTTCCGGAGAGTTCCTCTTCTCGGTGTGAGATTAATATTTCGGACGGATTAGACACTTCTCTTAAACCTGAACCTTGCATTTCATAAATGCCCAATTCGGCAGTAGAACCAAAACGGTTTTTGAGTGACCGCAGTATTCGGTATACGTGATTTCTGTCGCCTTCAAATTGCAAAACGGTATCAACCATGTGCTCTAAAATCTTTGGTCCGGCGATGTTTCCGTCTTTGGTAATGTGACCAATAAGAATCACGGGAATATTGGTTTCTTTGGCAAATTTGATTAGTTCAGCCGTAGTTTCTCGAATTTGAGAAATGCTTCCGGCGGTGGATTCAATGTAATCCGTATGCAAAGTTTGAATCGAATCGATGATGACAATATCGGGTTCGGTTTCTACAATGTGGCGGAAGATATTTTGGGTTTTGGTTTCGGTTAAGATATAGCAATTGTCACTGTTTGGATTAATGCGTTCCGCGCGCATTTTAATTTGTTTCTGACTCTCTTCCCCCGAAACGTATAAAGTTTTATAAGGTAATTTTAAAGAAATCTGCAGCAGTAATGTACTCTTTCCGATTCCGGGTTCACCGCCCAATAAGATCAGAGAACCGGGCACAATACCACCGCCGAGAACGCGATTTAATTCGCCGTCAGTAGTATCCATTCGCACTTCTTGGGTCGAATCGATTTCTTTAATTCTCAGTGGTTTTGAAACTCTTTTAGCCTCGGAATTATCCGGTTTCCAGCTCGACTTTTCTTCTTTTTGAATGATTTCTTCGGCTATGGTATTCCATTCTTTACAGGCATTGCATTGGCCTTGCCATTTGGCATATTGGGTACCACAATTTTGACAAAAAAAAGTAGTTTTGAGTTTCGACATTTGGGGTATATTTATTCTGGTTTTTTCTCTTCTGTTGGGGTTTCTGCCGGGGCATCTGTAGGCACTTCTTCGGTTGCAGGTTCAGGTTCTACGACTTCTTCTTTTTTATTTTTGAGTTCTCCTCTTAAAGCATCGGCTCTTTCGAGCATCATCTCTTTGGTTAAATCTCCGATTTCTTCTTTTTGAAAAGCAGTTTGATAGCTTTTAATCGCTCTTTTGATATCTCCTGTTTTTTCATATTGTTGTCCCAAATGATAATCTGCGAGCATAGATTTTGGGTAATTTTTTCGCGCCAATTGAGACAATTCATCAAATTCTACATAGGCTTTATTTTTCAAAATAGCGGCTTCAATGGCTTTGAAATCATTGATTCTGATTTGTAATTTTAATCCCAAAGAATTTTCGAGTACCGCATATTTATCGACTAAATATTTCACATAACCTGAAGGCAAAACCGCGATTTTTTCCTGAAACTCTACGGTGGAAATTGGTTGGTAAACTGAGAAAATTTGGTACAAAGCACTCGGAATAGCGTGCAATACTAAAGAGTAATGCGAAGCACCTTTGAACTCTTCATAAAGATAGTTGAGTTTGGGATTTTTTACATTTTTTACCGCAGCGTCTAAGGCTTGAATGCGGGTTTTCATTTTTTTCATATCTCCTTCAGCCGAACAATGGTAGTAGAAAGTGGTTTGTTGCATCGTGGCTAATCTTTCCGGAATTTGTTCTTCCATTCCTTCGGGAAGTTCGGGACTCATAGAGATATAGGCGTTGAATATGGGTTGGTCTTTGTACAAATAACAATTTAAAAATGCCGCAGTAGTGTCTAATCCGGCTACGATTCTGAATGGTGCTGTTCGGAAGTTTTTTTGGATGCTCGGAATCAACTCCATTCCCACAAATTCGAAGAAATCGGCTCCTTTTTCAGAAGGCAAACCGGTAGTTTGATCAAAAGTACAATCGCTTTCGCGTTCGTTGTTTTTGTTTTGACTGATTGCCACTACAATCACTTCAGGCAAATCGTCCCAATAATAACCATAACTCAATGCACCTTGAAACGCGTCAAAAAGGAAATCACCGTCAAAAAGAATTAGCAAAGGATATTTTTGGGTTTTGTTTTTGTCGTAAGAAGGCGGAAGGCCGATTTTAATTTCGCGGTCTTCGTTCAGTTTTTGAGAGGTTATAGTGTCTGTAATGGTTCTTTGGCCCAATAAATTGCCCGAACATACAAGCAGCAATAGTAAAAACAATTGTTTCATGGAAAATGTTTTTTGGTTAAATAGAGTCGATGCTAAAATGATTAGCAAGATAGTAAATTATTTATTTCTATTGAACACCGGAAGCAAAACATAAGAAATCAATCCGAGTAGAATGGCCAATATGGTTTGAGAGGTCCAAACCAGCCAACCGAAGGCAATACCAATGTCATTTGAAATGCCGTAAAGAGAGAAAATCAAGGCAATAGAAAAAGGATAAGCGCCCAATCCGCCGTTAGAAAAGCCTACTGCCAAACTACCAAAAATGAATCCCATAATCACGATGTCGAAACTTATTTCAGCCGTTTCGGGCAAGGCAAAAATGGCGACGTAAAACATGGTTAGGTAAGAAATCCAAATAAAAAAGGAGTGGAAAAGGTATTTCCATTTGGTTTTCATTTTTAAAACAGTCATCATGCCTTCAATCAAACCGGATAGTTTTTTCTTTAATTTCAAAATAATCGGCCATTCGGCATATATCCAAATCAACAGAAAAGCAAGTCCCATGATGAGCGCGGCAATACCATAATAAATTAACGACTGCAGCGAAACATTTTTGCTTAATAAGAAATTGTAAATTTCATCAAACTGAGAAATGAATCCAATCAAAACAAACAAAAGGAAAATCAGTAAATCGACAATTCTTTCGGCAACGATAGTCCCAAAAGCCTTGTCGAAAGGCACGTCTTCATATTTTTTTAACAAGGCTGCGCGCGAAATTTCTCCCGAACGCGGTACGGTAAGGTTGACCAAATAGGAAACACTAACAGTGAAAAAATTATTGTAAAATTTGGTTTGGTACCCCAAATGGTTCAGGGCAAATTTCCAACGATAGGCTCTTGACCAATAGCCGACGCAGGCGATTAAAAGGGACAAGACAATAAAGGAGTAATTGGCCTTTTGGAAACTGATTTTTATTTTGTCAATTTCGTCTGGTTTTAGGGTAGTGTATTGATAGTAAATGATGCCGATTCCTATAAAAAAAGGAATAAGAATGGTCAGCCATTTGCTAATTTGCTTTTTCAAGAGATTAGGTCAGGGAGTTATCTTTTTCATTAGGAAAAACCATCCAAGGCTTGAAGGTTTTGGCCTTTTCAAAATCCATGGTGGCATAAGACATGATAATGATGATATCGTCTTTTTGAACTTTTCTAGCTGCCGGACCATTAAGGGTTATTTCTCCTGAGTTTTTGATGCCTTTGATAACATAGGTTTCAAAACGTTCGCCATTGTTTACATTAACGATGAAAACTTTTTCGCCTTCAATGAGGTTTGCGGCTTCCATTAGGGTTTCGTCAATAGTGATGCTGCCAATATAATTTAAATCGGCACCAGTCACTTTTACACGATGAATTTTAGATTTTACTACTTGAATTTGCATGGGGCAAAGGTAAATTATTTTAGTGAAATAGTGTCAATCAATCGAATATTGTTGACAAAAACTGCTATAAACGCTCGGTATTTTTTGTTTTTGCTTTTTCTGACGCAAGGCAATAAAGTGGCTTCCTCGGCAATTTGGAAATACTCCAAGGAGAATTTTTGATTTTGATCAAAAGTTTTCTTTGCCCAATTGGTCACCTCATTGGCTGATTTGGTCGCGAATAGTTTTTGGGCTTGCTGGAGGGTTTTGTAAATAATAGCGGCTTCTTTTTTCTCTGATTCAGATAGTCTTTCATTGCGGGAGCTCATCGCTAAACCGTTGGGTTCTCTGAAGATGGGACAGCCGATAACTTTGACAGGGATTTTCGCTTTTTCGGCCATCTTTTTGACGATTTGCAATTGCTGAAAATCTTTTTCTCCAAAGTAGGCATTCGTTGGTTTTACAATTTCAAATAGCCTTTTGACTATTGTACCTACTCCGTCAAAATGTCCGGGACGAAATTGGCCTTCCATTTGGTTTTCCAAACCGTCAAAATCAAAATGTTGCGAAACTGTATTGCCTTTGTAGATGTCTTCTACAGTGGGCGCATAAACAATAATTTTGTCGGAAATGGTTTTTATTTTTTCAATGTCAGATTCTAGTGTTCGAGGGTATTTTGCTAAATCTTCGGGGTTGTTGAACTGCGTTGGATTGACAAAAATACTGATTACTACTATAACATTGTTCTCCAGTGCTTTAGTTAAAAGCGATAAATGTCCTTCGTGAAGTGCGCCCATAGTGGGCACAAAGCCAATAGTTGTATTGGGGTTTGAAACAGTAGCTAGATAAGAAACTAATTCATTTTGAGTGTTAAAAATGAGCATTGGCTTTCAGTAAATGAGTTGCAAACTTACTATTTTCATAAATAACTGCATAAATTTTTGTACTTTTGCCTGTTTTTTATTGCCAATAAATAAAGTAAAATAGATTATGGAAGATAAGAGGATATTGTATGTATCATCTGAAGTGGTGCCTTATCTGGCTGAGAATGAGGTTTCTTTAATGTCTTATGACGTTCCAAAAATGGTTAATGATCAAGGCGGGCAAATAAGAATTTTTATGCCAAGGTATGGAAATATCAATGAAAGAAGGCATCAATTACACGAGGTTATTCGATTGTCGGGAATGAATTTGGTGGTTAATGATTTGGATATGCCTTTGATTATCAAAGTAGCTTCTATACCCAAAGAGCGAATTCAAGTTTACTTTATAGACAATGATGAATATTTCAAACGCAAAGCAACCTTTAGCGACGAAGAAGGAGTTATGTATCCTGATAATGATGAAAGAGCCATTTTCTTTGCCAAAGGCGTTGTAGAGACGGTTAAAAAACTGAATTGGGTTCCCGATATTATTCACGTTCACGGTTGGATGGCCGGATTGTTGCCGGTATATATGAAGCATTATTACAAAGACGAAGCCTTGTTTTCGGAGACTAAAATTGTGACTTCAGTTTACGGTCAGTCTTTTGATGGTACTTTAGATACGGAAATGATTAACAAAATCAAGTTTGATAATATTCCTCAAGAAGCCATTCTAGATTTAGAATTGCCTAACTATGAAAACCTTATCAAATCTTCGGTTCAACATTCTGATGCAGTCATCATTGCTTCCGAAAATGTGTCTTCAAGTTTAACAAAATTTATAGAATCTTCAGGAAAACCTTTTTTACCTTTCGCCTCGAAAGACAAATTTGCAGAAGCATATACCAACTTCTATAAAGAGATGCTTCCTTAAAAAAAATTATTCAGATTTATGTTTAAAAAAACTTACGTACCCAAGATTTTATTCGGACTGTTTGTCCTTACATTGTTTGCCGCTTGTGACAAAGATTTTAATGAATTAGGTACAGATATCGTAGGTGATGACCATTTTGGTTTTGAGAGATTTGCAGATGCTTCCGTTAAAGCTTACAACCAGAAATTGGGGCCAATAGCGTCTAACAATTTGCCGATTAATGCCTTAGGTTTTTATACCAATCCTGCTTTTGGAACCACTCAAGCCAATTTTGTAACCCAAGTCGAATTGGATGATGAAGACCCAACCTTTAACAACACTGATCCAACAGATTATCAAAACTTACCTGTAATAGACAGTGTTATTTTAAATGTACCTTATTTCAGTACCCTTAAAGAAACTGATAGCAACAACCACAAAACATACGATTTGGATTCGATATACGGTCCAAGCGAATCCAAATTCCAATTGAGTATTTACCAATCTAATTACTTTTTAAGAGATTTAGATCCAAGTCAGGCTCTAGCCGAAAGACAGCTTTACTATACAGATATGGACGCGGTGATTAACGCCAACAGAAGTTCAGTATTGCTTAATGATGCTGCCAATACTATTGAAAACAGTCAGTTTTATTTTGACAAAAGAGAGCACATGACGCTGGTTCCCAATGAAGATGATGAAACGGTTTTCGATTCGGTAAGATCAGTTCCTTCCATGCGTTTACATTTAAAAAACAGTGTGTTTGACAATTTGCTTTTAGGGTCATCAACCACTCATTTGGAAAGCAATACCGCTTTTAAAAACTATTTTCGCGGGCTCTATTTTAAAGTAGAAAACGGAAATCCGGGACAAATGGCGATGATTAATTTTAAAGCAGGTACAATCACGGTTTATTATAAAGAAGATAAAAAGAAAACAGTTAATGGCACGACTTCTTTTGAAAGAATAAGCAAAACATTAACGATGAATTTAAATGGAAATACAGTAAGTTTGTTAAACAATTCTAACGAAAGTACGGATTATTTAGCGGCTACTGCCAACACTAGCGATGAAGCCGAGAAGTTGTATATAAAAGGAGGACAAGGTTCTATGGCGGTTATTGATATATTTGGTCCAGATGCCGATAATGACGGAATAGCAGATGAAATAGAAGCCATCAAGGCAAACGGCTGGTTAATCAATGAAGCTAATTTGACCTTTTACGTAGAGAGAACATCGATGTCAGACATTAGAACTATAGAGCCATTGCGGGTATTTTTATTCGATTTGAATAATAATAAAGTCTTAGTAGATTACACTTATGATTTTACTACCAATTCAGGTTATCCAAAATTCGCCAAATATATTCACGGCGGAATTTTAGAAGTTGAAGATGTCGATAATGGAAGAGGACTTAATTACAAAGTCAGAATTACCAATCACGTCAGAGACCTAGTTGCTAATGATTCTACTAATGTAAGGCTTGGTCTTTCTGTAACAGAAAGTATTAACTCTATTGGTTTTTCTAAATTGAGAACGGCCAACAGTAATACCGATAGTGCGCCGAGCATGTCGGTGTTGAGTCCTTTAGGAACAATATTATACGGTAGCCATCCGGCCATTCCGGATGACAAAAGATTAAAACTTGAAATTTATTATACCAAACCTGATTAATTTATAAATTATGTGTGGAATTGTTGGCTATATTGGTTACAGAGAAGCGTATCCAATTGTAATTAAAGGTTTAAAAAGACTAGAATACAGAGGTTACGATAGTGCCGGTATTATGCTTTGTGACGGAAACGAAATCAGTATAGTTAAAACCAAAGGGAAAGTATCCGACTTAGAGGAAAAATCAAAAGATATAGCCTCTTCCAAAGCCACTATCGGAATGGGACACACCCGTTGGGCAACCCATGGTGTTCCTAATGATGTCAATTCACACCCGCATGTTTCTAATTCCGGTAACTTGGTGATTATTCACAACGGTATTATTGAAAACTACGAACCATTAAAAAAAGAATTGATCAAAAGAGGGTATACTTTTACTTCTGATACCGATACCGAAGTTTTGATTAATTTGATTGAAGAAGTTAAGAAAAAAGAAAACCTTAAATTAGGAAAAGCTGTACAAGTAGCCCTTAATCAAGTAGTAGGAGCTTACGCCATTTGTGTTTTTGACAAAGAAAAGCCAAATGAAATTGTTGTTGCAAGATTAGGGAGTCCATTGGCAATAGGGGTAGGGCAAGATGAGTTTTTTATTGCTTCTGATGCCTCACCTTTTATTGAATATACTTCTAATGCGATTTATTTAGAAGATGAAGAAATGGCTATCGTTAGATTACACAAGCCACTTAAAATAAGAAAAATTAAAGACGATACTTTGGTTGACCCTTATATTCAGGAACTTCAAATGAATTTGGAGCAAATTGAAAAAGGCGGTTATGACCATTTCATGTTGAAAGAAATCTACGAGCAACCCAATGTAATTAAAGATACTTATCGCGGACGTTTGTTGGCCAACCAAGGCATTATACAAATGGCTGGTGTAGAAGACAATATTGAAAAATTCCTGCATGCTCAAAGAATTTTAATTGTTGCTTGCGGAACGTCATGGCATGCCGGTTTAGTTGCCGAATATATATTTGAAGAGTTCACCAGAATTCCCGTAGAAGTTGAATATGCGTCAGAGTTCCGATACAGAAACCCCATTATCAATTCTACCGATGTGGTAATTGCGATTTCTCAATCGGGAGAAACAGCCGATACTTTAGCGGCCATTAAGTTAGCCAAAGAAAAAGGTGCTTTTGTATTTGGCGTTTGTAACGTTGTGGGGTCTTCTATTTCAAGAGAAACACATGCTGGTGCCTATACGCATGCCGGTCCGGAAATTGGTGTAGCTTCTACCAAAGCATTTACAACACAAATTACGGTATTGACCATGATTGCTTTGCGTTTGGCTAAAGCCAAAGGAACGTTGTCTAATTCTGATTTCCATCGCTATTTGCAGGAATTAGAAGTTATTCCAGAGAAAGTAAAAGAAGCTTTGGAAACCAATGACAAAGCCAAAGAAATTGCGGCCAAATTTAAAGATGCTCCAAATTGTCTTTATTTGGGACGAGGGTATAATTTCCCGGTAGCTTTAGAAGGGGCTTTGAAATTAAAAGAGATTTCCTATATACATGCAGAAGGTTATCCTGCTGCAGAAATGAAACACGGACCTATAGCCCTTATTGATGACCAAATGCCGGTGGTAGTTATTGCCCCAAAGCAGGGACATTATGATAAAGTGGTGAGCAATATTCAAGAAATTAAATCGAGAAGCGGTAAAATTATAGCGGTAGTAACCAAAGGAGATACTCAGGTAAAAGAATTGGCCGACCACGTTATCGAAATTCCGGAAACTTCGGATGCCTTATCACCGTTAATTACCACAATTCCATTGCAATTATTGTCTTATCATATAGCGGTATTGAGAGGTTGTAATGTAGATCAGCCTAGAAATTTGGCAAAATCAGTTACGGTGGAATAATTTTTTTACTACAAAATATATTTAAAAGCGAGATTTGTTCTCGCTTTTTTTTGGTTAAAAATTTGTGATTAATTTAATGAAATCTTCGATTTATATGTAAGCATAGTATTTTTTTTAGCAATACCTTAAAAAAGTTAATAAAACCTTAAAAAAGGACAGAACTATTGAATT
The DNA here is from genome assembly GCA_039804545.1 of Bacteroidota bacterium. GTDB lineage: Bacteria > Bacteroidota > Bacteroidia > Flavobacteriales > Flavobacteriaceae > Flavobacterium. The sequence goes on from JBDLVY010000200.1 coordinate 16,110, forward strand.
GTTAATTTTTAAAGCTATTAATAAGTTATTAATAAAATCAACAGTGCTTTTTTGAATATGTAAAAAAAATATTTGTACTTTGGTTGCTTAAACCAACAAAATATAAAACCAAATGAAGATTTATTTATTTATCCTTTCATTGTTTTTTTGCGGTATTTCTTATTCGCAAACATCAATTTCAGGTTCGGTAAAAGACAGTAAAAACCAACCAATTTCAGGGGCCAATGTAAAAGTGGCCGGAGATAGTGCCGGATCAGTCACCGACGGGAATGGAAATTTCAGTTTAACAACAACCAAAAAACCACCTTTTGACCTCGAAGTGTCAAGTGTAGGTTTTGCTTCGTCAACTGTAAGTGTTTCCTCCAACAATCAAAATTTAAGTGTAACATTATCGGAACAAGAAACGCAATTGAATGAAATTGTAGTTTCTGCTTCCAGAGCGCCGGAAAAAGTTAGAGAGTCTCCGGTGACTATCGAAAGAATGACAATTAGAGATGTCAAAAAAACCGCCTCACCAAGTTTCTATGATGGATTAGAAAATCTAAAAGAGGTACAAATGAATACGAGTAGTATGTCATTTAAATCTATCAATACCCGTGGATTTGCTACGGTATCCAATACGCGTTTCATGCAATTGGTTGATGGAATGGACAACTCTTCTCCTTTATTAAACTTCGTTTTAGGAAACCTTATTGGGGTTTCTGATATAGACGTGGCTAGTGTTGAATTACTTCCGGGTGCATCTTCTGCACTTTATGGAGCCAATGCTTTCAATGGTATTTTATTCATGAACAGTAAAAGTCCGTTTAAATACCAAGGGATTAGTGCCTATGTAAAATATGGTTCTACTACCCAAAAAGCTGCCGGAACGAATGATTACAGAGATTATGGGATTCGTGTAGCTCATGCATTTTCAAAACATTTTGCTGCCAAAGCCAACTTTACCTATATGAATGGTACCGAGTGGTGGGCAACTGATTATAATGACAAAACCATAGAAGGTAGAGACAGAAGTCACCACAACTATAATGGAATCAATGTTTATGGAGACGAAGCAACCACCAATATCAAAAGTGTTGGTCAAACTTTAGTAGGCCTTGGATTACTTCCGGCTTCCGCTCTAAATGTATTGCCTAATGAAAACGTTTCAAGAACGGGTTACAACGAGGTAGATTTGACTGATAACAAAGTAAGAAATGCAAAAGTTGATTTTTCATTGCATTTAAGACCTTTCGGAAATGAAAACCTTGAAGTGGTTTGGCAAAGTAAATTTGGTTTCGGAAATTCGGTTTACCAAGGTGCAAACCGTTATTATTTGAATGGATTTTCTATGCAACAACATAAATTAGAGTTTATGGGGAAAAACTTTTTCGTGAGAGGTTATTATACCACTGAAGATGGTGGTCAATCTTATGATATGCTTTTCACCGGACTTAACATCAACAGATCTTGGAAACCAGATGCTACATGGTTTGGTCAATATGCCGGAGCTTTTGTACAATCTACTTTGGCAGGAGCTACTCCTACTCAAGCACACGCTGCAGCAAGAACTGTTGCTGATACCGGAAGATTTTTGCCAGGAAGTCCAGAATTCCAAAATGCTTTCAATCAAGTAACGTCAAATCCTGATGTATTGTCAGGTTCAAAATTGGTAGACAATTCAAAAATTTACCACTCAGATGGTAATTATAACTTTAAAGATCTAATAAAATTTGCTGAAATTCAAGTTGGTGGTTCTTACCGAAGATATGATTTGAACTCTTTTGGAAGAATTTATACTGATACGCCTCAATTTGGTGGAATTAAGTATGATGAATATGGTGCTTATACCCAAGTTCAGAAAAAATTAATGGATGACCGATTGAAATTTACAGGATCTGTTCGTTACGACAAATCGGAAAATTTTGATGGTAATTATTCTCCGAGAGTTTCCTTTGTTTACAGCGCAGGAGAAGCTAAAAACCACATTTTCAGAGGGTCATTCCAAACAGGTTTCCGTAACCCTACAACCCAAGACCAATATATCGGTTTCAATGTAGGAAATGCTATTTTATTAGGTTCTGCACCGGATAACTTAACAAGATATGAAGAAACACTTCCGGTGACTTCTCCTCTAGGACAAGCATTAGTGGGTGGAACTTCAACAACAATTGATGGTAACAACGCTTACTTTAATTCTTATACTGCTCAGTCAGTAACAGCATTCGCGGCATTAGCCCCAACTGACCCAATTGCTGCTTCAGCTTTATTGGTAAGAACAGATGTTGATTTGGTTAAACCAGAAACGGTAAAAGCTTTTGAATTAGGCTATAGAGGTGAAGTAAAAGGATTTACTTTTGACATAAACGGATACTACAACATCTACAATGATTTCATTGGAAATTTAACTGTTGTAGCACCATTATATGGAACTGCACAAGACGCGCCAAATCCTTTATTAGGACCTTCAGATCCGGGAGCACAAACTGTAGACGCGATTGCTACTGGAAACACTAGAGCTTTCCAATTGTATACCAACACTGATATCGAAATCAAATCGTTAGGTTTTGGAATTGGTTTGTCTAAAAAATTACCAAGAAACTTTGAATTATCGGCCAATTATAATTATGCGGAATTTGATTTTGATCAAGCCAAAGACCCAAGTTTTGAAGCAGGTTTCAATACCCCAAAACACAGAGCTAAAGCGTCTATCAGCAATGATAAGTTGTTCAAGAATTTCGGATTCAATATTAGCGGAAGATGGAGTGATGAATATTACTGGGAGTCAACCTTTGCTGACGGTATGATAGAAGCTGCGACTGTTATCGATGCGCAAATCAGCTACGGATTGCCAACTTTAAAATCAGTTGTAAAACTAGGTGCAACCAATATTGGAGGTAAAGAATACAGACAATTAATCGGTCCTGGTTTAATTGGTCAACAATACTTCTTGTCATTAACCATTAATCCATAATTCAACCAAAATAAAATAATTTATAGTTATGATAAAAAATTTAAAATGGCTACTGTTGGTTTCAATAACCTTTGTAGCATGTAATAGTGATGACGAACCATTTGTTGACCCTAATTCAACAGACGGATCGCCTCTAACAGCAGGAACGGCCGATTTTTCTAAATACGTTTCTTTAGGAAACTCTTTAACTGCCGGTTATTCTGACAGTGCTTTGTTTTATGCAGGACAGGCTGGTTCTTATCCAAGCATTTTGGCTAGCCAATTTTCATTAGTAGGTGGTGGTGAATTTAATATACCTTACATGTCTGACAATACAGGCGGTTTGTTGCTTGGCGGAACTCAAATTGCCGGTACACGATTGTATTTTAATGGTTCTGGACCTGCGCCTGTAGCCGGACCACCAACAACAGATATTACTAATGTATTAACAGGTCCTTTTAACAACATGGGTGTTCCAGGAGCTAAAAGTTTCCATTTGCTGGCACCAGGTTACGGAAATGTAGCCGGAGTTTTAAGCGGACAAGCTAATCCATATTTTGTGCGATTTGCTTCGAGCCCAACTACTTCGGTTTTAGCCGATGCTTTGGCACAAAATCCAACCTTTTTCTCTCTTTGGATAGGAAATAATGATGTGTTGTCTTATGCTACTTCAGGAGGATCAGGAACCAACCAAACTGGAAATTTAAATCCGGCGACTTATGGCGCTAATGATATCACAGACCCTTCGGTTTTTGCTAGTGTTTACAGTACTTTAGTGGATCAATTAACCGCTAATGGAGCTAAAGGAGTTGTGGCCAATTTACCTTATGTAACTACCATTCCATTCTTTACTACTGTGCCTCACAATCCAGTGCCGCTTAATGCTGCAACTGCGACCCAATTGAATTCGGGTTATGCAGCCTATAATAACGGCTTGTTGTTTGCACAATCAAACGGATTGCTTAGTGCTGCTGAAGTGGCCAGAAGAACCATTTCTTTTTCTGCCTCTAGCACTAATCGTGTTGTGATCGTAGATAGCTATTTGACTAATTTATCTGGTTTCGGAATTCCGTCATACAGACAGGCTACCAGTGAAGATTTAATCATATTGCCTGCAAGTTCATTCATCGGAACTACTGTAGGTGGAAATCCAGCTCAGGTAAATGGGGTTTCTGTTCCTCTAGCCGATAATTGGGTATTGTCAAAAGAAGAGGTTCAAGAAGTAAAAGTAGCAACCGATGCCTATAATGCCAGCATTCAGTCAATTGCGAATGCCAAAGGTTTGGCTTTTGTAGATGCTAATGCATTTCAAACTCAAATTGCTTCGGGCGGAATTAGCGCCAATAACTTTACCGTAACTTCTGCTTATGTAACCGGTGGTGGTTTCTCCTTAGATGGTGTTCACCCAAGTCCAAGAGGATACGCTTTAATTGCCAATAAATTTTTAGAAGCCATCAACGCCACTTATGGCTCAAACTTTAAAGGAGTAAACATCGGATTGTACCGAATTTTATACCCTCAAGATCCGGCTAATTTCTAAACAAACAAAATTTATATATTCCCAAAACCACCTGAGAAATCAGGTGGTTTTTTGTTTGCCAAAACACTATGGTTGCTTTTAATTGCTAAATCATCAAAAAATAAAGAAAAAAACTCACTTCAAATATTGATTTTTCGAAATAGAAATTTTACCTTTGCGCTCTGAAAAAAGAGGTGTTTTTTTCAAACCTAAACAGCTATTTAATAAATACATAAACAATGTCTAAAGCAATAGGAAAAGTTTCGCAAATCATCGGTCCGGTAGTTGACGTAGTATTTGATACTAAAGATGTTGAGTTGCCAAAAATTTACGACTCATTAGAAATCATTAACAAAAATGGTTCAAAATTAGTTCTTGAAGTTCAATCACATATTGGTGAGAACACTGTACGTACCATCTCCATGGACTCAACCGACGGTTTGAGCAGAGGTACTGCTGTTAATGCAACCGGTGCGCCAATTCAAATGCCAATCGGGGCTGACGTTTACGGACGTTTGTTCAACGTAATTGGTGATGCGATCGACGGATTAGGAGATTTGCCAAAAGCAGGAAAAGATGGAATTTCTATCCACAGACCGGCTCCGAAATTTGAAGATTTATCAACCTCTACAGAAGTTTTATTCACTGGTATTAAAGTAATCGACCTAATTGAGCCTTATGCAAAAGGAGGTAAAATTGGATTATTTGGTGGTGCCGGAGTTGGTAAAACAGTATTGATTCAGGAATTAATTAACAATATCGCCAAAGGTCACGGTGGTCTTTCTGTATTCGCAGGAGTAGGAGAAAGAACCCGTGAAGGAAATGACTTGCTTCGTGAGATGCTTGAGTCAGGCATTATCAAATATGGTGACGATTTCATGCACTCTATGGAAAATGGAGGATGGGATTTATCCAAAGTAGACAAACCAGGTATGAGAGAGTCTAAAGCGACTTTCGTATTCGGACAAATGAATGAGCCACCAGGAGCTCGTGCTCGTGTAGCTTTATCAGGATTATCTATCGCTGAGTATTTCCGTGATGGTGCTGGTTCTGACCAAGGAAAAGATGTATTGTTCTTCGTAGATAACATCTTCCGTTTTACACAAGCAGGTTCTGAGGTGTCAGCGTTATTAGGACGTATGCCATCTGCGGTAGGTTACCAACCAACATTGGCTACTGAAATGGGTGCGATGCAAGAAAGAATTACCTCTACTAACAAAGGATCTATTACTTCTGTACAAGCGGTTTACGTTCCTGCGGATGACTTAACTGACCCGGCGCCGGCAACAACCTTCGCCCACTTAGATGCCACAACGGTATTGTCTCGTAAAATTGCTGAGTTAGGTATTTATCCTGCGGTAGACCCGTTAGATTCTACTTCAAGAATCCTTACGGCTCAAATCTTAGGAGATGAGCACTACAACTGTGCGCAAAGAGTAAAAGAGATTTTACAGAAATACAAACAATTACAAGATATCATCGCGATCTTAGGGATGGAAGAGTTGTCTGAAGAAGATAAATTATCCGTATCAAGAGCACGTCGTGTACAACGTTTCTTGTCTCAACCATTCCACGTAGCGGAGCAGTTTACCGGTATCCCTGGAGTTTTGGTTGATATCAAAGACACCATCAAAGGATTCAACATGATCATTGATGGAGAGCTAGATCACCTTCCGGAAGCGGCTTTCAACTTGAAAGGAACTATCGAAGAAGCGATTGAAGCTGGACAAAAAATGTTAGCAGAAGCATAATTGAGCTGGATGTTAGAAGCTAGAGGTTAGAAGTAAATTCTTCAACTTCCAACTTCCAACTTCCAACTTCTAACTTAAAAAATATGATTTTAGAAATAGTATCACCGGAAGCTACTTTATTCAAGGGCGAAGTTACATCGGTTTATTTACCGGGTGTAGATGGGTCGTTCCAAATCTTGAACAACCACGCACCTATAGTTTCTATCCTAAAACAAGGTACCGTGAAAATCACTGCCGATAGTTTTAAATTGGGCAAAGAAGTAGCCGAACAGTTTGCCAAAGTAAACGACCAAAACTACACTTTGGAAATCAATTCAGGAACTATTGAAATGAAAGACAACAAAGTAATTGTATTAGCCGACTAATACGATTCAGCATAAACAAAGAAGCCCGATAGTAATGTCGGGCTTTTTTATTGGAAGCTATTTCCGGCTGTCCGTTATATCTTTTTCTTCCAAAAAAGAAAAAGGATGTCACTGCCATCCGGGCTATTTACTATATTTGGTTTATGGAAGAAAATAAGGAGTATGAATTAGTTGTATCACAGGGGAAATTGCCATGGTGGAGAATTATCGTTGCATCATTGTTTTTTTCGTACATGATATATATGCTTTATATACTCTGCATTCTATTTTACAAGGTTGATTTTTTAAAAGTCAAACCAAAAGGAATTGCAGGAATAATTGAAGTTGCTGCATTTTGTTTTGCAGGGGGTATTTCTTTTTCAATAACAAAAAGCATTCTAATTGATTTAGATAAAGAAAAATTAGTTTCCATATATACGGTCGGTCTATTTTCAAAAAAAATAATTACTGCGCTTCCTAAACTTGAATATGTTTCTGTATTCAAGGTTGATGATATGGAATTTGAAGTCAATCTTTGGTACAAAGGAAATAAACATTACAAAATGTATAAGTTAATGGATAAAGAACATGCACTTAAATTTGGTGTCATGGTTGCCCAAAAACTTAACATCGATTTGCTGGACGCCACCGAAAAAGGAAACAACAAATGGGTTGAAAAAGAGACCATATGAAACTCCCAAAATCACTTCAACAAAAACTCGAGCAACGCCAAGCCAACAACGCTTTGCGCCAACTGCCAATAGCCAAGAATTTGGTAGATTTTGCGTCTAATGATTACATCGGGTTTGCGCACAGCGAAACTATTTTCTCTCAAACGCATCAATATCTTTTAGACAACAATATCAAAACAAATGGCGCCACCGGTTCCCGTTTAATTTCCGGAAACCACCATTTATTCCAAGAGGCCGAAAGTTTCATCGCCAACTTTCACCAAGCAGAAACGGCTTTGATTTTTAACTCAGGTTATGACGCCAATGTAGGTTTTTTTAGTGCCGTACCGCAACGAAACGATGTAATTCTCTACGACGAATTGTGCCATGCTTCCATTAGAGACGGCATCCAAATGAGCCGTGCTAAATCATTCAAGTTTCCTCACAACGATTTGGAAGCACTGGAAAAACTAATCCCAAAATTACACCCAGCACCCAACACCCAGTATCCAACACCCATTTACATCGTCACCGAATCCGTCTTTTCCATGGATGGAGATTGCCCTAATCTAGAAGAACTTGTTGCCTTGGCTGCTAAGTACAATGCGTATTTAGTAATCGATGAAGCACACGCACTCGGTGTTTTCGGAGAACAAGGTGAAGGTGTCATTCAAAGTATAGGTTTACAAGACAAAGTCTTCGCCCGTATCATGACCTTCGGAAAAGGATTGGGCTGTCACGGCGCGGCGATTTTAGGCAGTGCCGAACTAAAAAGCTATTTGGTCAACTTTGCCCGAAGTTTTATTTACACCACCGGTTTATCACCTCATTCGGTAGCGACTATTTTAGTGGCTTACCAACATTTGGCACAAGAAAAAAACACCTTGCAAGCCTTGAGAAATAATATACTGTTCTTCAATCAAGAGAAACTGAGATTGGGTTTAAAGCCCCTATTTGTCTACTCCAAATCGGCGATACAATGTGCCATCATTCCTGGGAATGACAAAGTTAAAAGCATCGCCATCCAATTGCAACAAAAAGGCTTTGATGTCAAACCCATCCTATCACCTACAGTGCCCGAAGGACAAGAACGCCTTCGCTTTTGCTTGCACAGTTACAATTCTCAAACGGAAATTTCAAATGTCTTGGAATTGTTAGCTACTTTTGTGTTTTAATTATGGAAGAAGAACAGTTTCAATTACTCCGAAGATTTCAATATTCAAGTGAAGCCCTGATTTACCAAGGAAAATTGGAAAGTATGGGTGTTGAAGTGTTTTTACGCGACAATCATATGGTTGACACAAATCCGCTATACAGCAATGCAGTAGGTGGTGTGAAATTATTTGTAAAGACGAAAGACATTGAAAAAGCCAATGAAATTTTAAAGGAGATAAGTCCCTATTCCATAGACGATAACCATCAACCCATTCAATGCCCAAATTGTGGTAGTGAACAAATTGATATGATGACCTCAATCAAGGGATGGAAGTCATTTTTATATTTTATTATTTTGTTCTTTCTTTTCTTGTTTCCATTCAAAGCAAGGCACAAATACAAATGTGAAGTGTGTAAACACGAATTCAATTAATACCATGAAACTATTCATCACAGGAATCGGTACCGATGTGGGCAAAACAATAGCGTCAGCCATAGTTACAGAAGCCCTAGAAGCCGATTATTGGAAACCCATACAAGCTGGCGATTTAGACCATTCTGATAGCCACAAAGTACAATCACTGGTTTCTAATGCTAAATCCGTTTTTCACCCGAATGCTTATGCACTCAACACTCCGGCCAGTCCACATTTGGCCGCTGAGCTCGACGGAATTACAATTGATTTGAAACAGTACATCGAGCCCAAAACCATGAACCATCTCGTTGTAGAAGGTGCAGGTGGAGTTCTCGTGCCGCTAAATGACAATGATTGCGTAATCGATTTAATCCAAAAAGACCATAAAGTAATTGTCGTATCCCGACATTATTTGGGCAGTATCAATCACACTTTGCTAACCATTGAAGCACTACAAAACCGAAAAATAAAAGTGGCCGGACTTATTTTCTCTGGAGATGAAAACAAAGCCACCGAAACCATTATTTTAAATAAAACCGGCGTCAAGTTTATCGGCAGAATTGATAACGAACCGTATTTTGATGCCAATGTTATTTCGTATTACGCAGATAAGTTTCGGGATAATCTTTTAAATCTTTAACGGCATGAACCTATCCGAAAAAGACCAACTATACAATTGGCATCCTTACACACAACACAAAACCACCGGCTTGTTGCCCGCCATTGTTAAAGGCGAAGGCGCTTTGCTTTGGGACGACAACGGCAAAGAATACATCGATGCGATTGCGTCTTGGTGGGTCAATCCGTTTGGGCATTCGAACAAAGTGATTGCCGATGCGATTTACACGCAGTTAACGACCTTAGAACACGTTTTATTTGGGGGTTTTACCCATAACAAAGCAGTCGAATTATCAGAGAAACTCCTCTCCATTTTGCCGGCCAACCAAAAGAAAATCTTTTATTCCGATAACGGTTCGACCGCAGTGGAAGTGGCTTTAAAAGGTGCTTTGCAATTCTATTACAACCAAGGTGAAAAACGCACCAAAGTCATCGCTTTTGAAGATGCGTTTCACGGCGATACTTTCGGCGCTATGGCTGCCAGCGGCATTACTTTTTACACCGAAGCGTTTCAAGGCTCAATGTTGGAAGTCGTTCGCATTCCGGTGCCAACTATTGGGAAGGAAGAACACAGCTTGAAAGCATTAACCGATTTGGTAGTAACCCAAGAATTCGCCGCCTTTATCTTCGAACCTTTAGTACAAGGTGCCGCGGGCATGGTAATGTATGAAGCTGAAATACTCGATAAATTAATTGCAGTTTGTCAGCAAAATAAGGTCTTCACCATAGCCGATGAAGTCATGACTGGCTTTGGCAAAACCGGGAAAACTTTCGCAACCGATTATTTGCAAAACAAACCCGACATGATGTGTTTGTCTAAAGCCTTAACCGGCGGCACGATACCTATGGCGATTACTACTTTTGCCCAAGAAATCTTCGACGGTTTTTATAGCGATGACGTGAATAAAGCACTTTTCCATGGCCATACTTTTACCGCAAATCCAACGGGTTGTGCCGCAGCTTTGGCGAGCATCAGTTTATTGGAAACAACTGAAATGCATAACAATATGGTGCGAATTAATGCCCAACATTTGGCTTTCGCCCAAAAAATGAAAAGCCATCCTAAAGTCGAAACCACTCGTGTACTCGGCGTGATTTTCGCCTTAGAAATCAAAACCGCTGCTGCCGAAAGTTACTACGGTTCAATGCGAATGAAACTCTATAATTTCTTTATCGAACATGGGTTGATTTTGCGACCGGTGGGGAATATCGTTTACATTTTGCCACCGTATGTTGTGACAGACGAGCAACTGGCAAAAGTTTACCAAGTGGTTGAACAAGCGGTGGAAATGGTTTAAAATTAAGCAGTTAAGGAAAGGTAAGGGTTTCATTAAGGCTTAATGATGCTTAATGGGTCATCTTAATTTCTTAATGGTAAAATTTATTTGAACCACAAAGGTATCCAAGATTGTACACGAAGTTCACTAAGCCTTTCTGTGCTTTGTGCCTTCATAGTGTTCTTAGTGGTTAACCTTTTATTCCAAACCCGTAACCTTGAACCCGCAACTTGCAATCCAAAAAAACCCGTAAAAACAATTGCAAAGTCATCAAGAGTTTTACGACCTTTACCGCACAATACACCACCATGTTGAAAACCAAAATTGCCATAACTTCTCTTGCTTCGATTTCGCCTTTAGGAAACAATCCTGAAGCGATTTGGGCTAATTATCTGTCCTCAAAAACTTTAATTTCTACTGAGGAATTTAATGGTAAAAGTCAGTTCGTAGCAATCATTCCGGCAAACATCAGAAAGGAAATCGACGCTTTGCGCAAAGAAGATATCAAGTACAAGGCCTTAGACGAAACGGTTTTGTTCGCCATATTGGCTTCGCGACAAGCCATTGAAAAGGCAGGTTGGCAACAAGGCGATGCTTTCGGAATAAACATTGGTTCCTCACGCGGTGCAACGCAATTATTTGAAAAATACCACAAAGAATTTATCGAAACCGGTAAAACCGCAACTTTAACTTCTCCCACCACAACATTGGGCAATATCTCTTCGTGGGTAGCGCATGATTTGAAAAGTGCCGGACCCGAAATTTCGCATTCCATCACGTGTTCTACCGCTTTGCATGCGGTATTGAATGCTGTAGCTTGGCTGCAATCGGGCTTGGCGACTAAGTTTTTAGTCGGTGGCAGTGAAGCACCACTAACGGCTTTTACTTTGGCCCAAATGAAAGCTTTGAAGATTTATGCGAATGAAGAACCAACCCCGAGCCTGAAAGGCGAACTGTATGGAACGGAGCGGAATAAGTTTCCATGCAGAGCTTTTGATTTGACCAAAACCAAAAATGCTATGGTTTTAGGCGAAGCCGCTTCAGTGGCTTGTTTGGAATTGGGCGAAAGCCAAAAGGCTTTAGGTTATATCACCGGCATTGGCTATGCCACAGATGATTTACAACACAATATTTCCATTTCGGAAGACGCTAAGTGCTTCCAAAAATCGATGACAATGGCTTTGGGAAATACTTCCTTAGAAGAAGTCGATGCCATAGTCATGCACGCACCGGGAACGTTAAAAGGGGACACTTCAGAATACAATGCGATACAAAAAGTATTTGGTAAAAACTTGCCCATGCTTACGACCAATAAATGGAAAATAGGCCACACTTTCGGCGCTTCAGGCATGTTGAATATTGAGTTGGCTTTGCTCATGCTGCAACACCAAACCTTTATCGGAATTCCATACATCGAAGAACCTAATCCGCGCAAAGCGATTCGCAATGTGTTGATTAATGCCGTTGGTTTTGGAGGAAATGCGGTGAGTGTGTTGTTAAGCAGAGAGTTTTAAGTTGCAGTTACACGGAGTAAAAAAGAGATTCACAGAGTTTTTTAAACATTAAGAAGTTAAGAAAAATTAAGGTTTTCATTAAGGCTTAATGATGCTTAATTTCTTAATGGTAAATTTTATTTGAATCCTTTTGGTTCTTTTGAGGTTAAACATTCCCTTCGATTGCCACTGAAAACTCTTTTCCTCCGTGAATCTCTGTGTAACGAGTTTAACCGCAAAGTGTGCAAAGTTTTACGCAAAGGACACAAAACAACTGAACACTAACAACTGACCACTTTCTTTAACCACAAAGGTCACGAAGATGGAGCACAAAGTCCACAAAGTTTTTGCACAAAGTAAAAGAAGTTTTAATGTTTAAGCAATTTCACTGAACACTAACCACTGACCACTGAACACTACTCCTCCAACTCCTTCATCTTTTCGTAAACGAGATGACTTTCCCAACCTCTTCGCAATAAGTAATCGCAGAATTTCTTGTTCTTTTTTTGGCCTTTTCTTTCGGTTAGGCTGTGCCAATGGCGCTCGGCCAGTTGGTGAAAAGTTTCTTGATATTGTTCATCAGTAATTTCGGTTAAAGCCGCTTTGATGTTGGGTGCCGAGATTTGTCGGGCTTTGAGTTCATTGATGATGCGCGTCTTCCCCCAAGATTTAATGCGGTGCTTGCCACGGGCAAAACTTCGGGCGAAGCGTTCTTCGTTGAGGAAATTGTGTTGCAACAAATGCACTACTATGGTATCAATCTCCTCGCTTTTCATCCCCAGTTGGTACAACTTATCCACTACTTCCCGGTGACAACGCTCTTGGTAGGAACAGTAATATTCCAGTTTGAGTGTGGCTTCGGAAAGGGTGAGTTTTTCGGTCATGGGTTGAGGGCAAGTCAAAGTGAAACAAAGTTAGTAAATTTCGCCATATTTTTTTCTTAAAATTCTTATAGTTGTTTTGAAAAAACCAATAATTAAAATGCATTTTTTGTGTCTAACAAAATTATAATTAATTCTTTTTTTAGATAATAAATGCTGCTATAAACAACATACTAGTTTGTTAATGATTTCTTAAAATTAAATGCTTATTAATTAGTAATTTAGTAATAAATTTGTATTTTTAATACTCGTAAAGTATTGATCTTTTTATGATGCATAATAAGTTCTGATGACGATGAAACAATATGATATAATTTATGAAATTTAGAGGATTAATAATTGTTTTTTTCTTATTGCTTTCTTCGGTTTGTTCTTATGGGCAATATTACAGAAGTGCCGTATCAGGCAGTTGGTCAACGGCAAGTAATTGGGAATCTTCTTCAGATAATATAACTTGGACAACTTCAACTAACGTTCCAGATAATAGCGCAACTGCTATTACTATCAGAAATTTATATGATATTACAATAAGTGTTTCAGTAACAGCGGATGATATTAAGATAGAATCTGGAGCTACTTTAACTCTTGCTGGAGGAACATTTACTTTAAATAATGGAGTTGCTACGACCGACATGGAAGTCCTTGGAACTTTTACATATAATGGTGGAACGTTTAATCAAAATACATCAGCAGGTCTTTTTTTTGGGCCCAATGCGACTTATAATCATAGTATTGCTTCAACAACATTAACATTGCCAATTGCTTCGTGGGATGCTACTTCCAATTGTAATGTTACGGGGATGATAAATGCTACACCTATAACAGGAGTAAACATGGGTCAAGCTTTTGGGAACTTCACATGGAATAATCCAGGACAGGTTTCTCCAATGTCATATGTAAATATTCAAAGCAGTGATTTTTCAGTTGCTGGTACCATGACAGTTGGTCCTTCTATAAATAATGTTTTGTCATTTGGTAATACCGGTATTTATACCAATACTGTAAACAGATTAGTAGTGTCAGGTGGAAACTTAATGGTATCTGGTAATGCTAATGTAACACTAAATGTTATTAATGATGTAGTAGTTACGGGTACTGATTCATCCAATTATGGAAGTTTTGTAATTTCTGGAGGTTCAGGATTGGCAACTTTAAACATAGGTACTGATTTAGCCATTTCTGTATCGGGATACATGCAGGTTTTGAGTGTAGCTAACAGCCCAAATCAAACCGTTACTGTGGGAAGAGATTTGCTAATAAGTGGTGCTTTAGGATCTCAACTCAATTTAGAAGTAGTGTCCGCGCCGGGTGTAGCAACTTTAAATATAAATAGAGATTTTAGTTGTATAACTTCTAATCTTAGTATTCCAGCAGTTGATTTTGGTGATGGTAATGTTTCCAATAATATAATTAATATTGGAAGAAATTTTAATAAATCAGGAGATGGATTTTTCACTACATCATCGAATACTAATTTTGCAATAGGATTTTCTTTTAATGGAATAGGAAATCAAACGTTTAGTTATACAGGGACTAATTCTTTATACACTTCTTATATAGTTCAAAGTAGCTCTACGCTAATAATGAATTCAAATTTAACTTTAGGATTTGGCTTAACACCTGCATCTAGATTCACAATAGATACTGGTGGGGCTTTAAATTTTGGAACATATAGCATTATTGCAGGGAACACTACTGATCCAAGATTTACAGCTAATAGAGGATCAACGCTTATTACTGCGAACAATAATGGAATAGGAGGAACTACAGCCACAGGATCATTGCAGGGTTTTGGTACTGTTGGCATTAATCCAGCAGATGGAAGAGCAGCTTTTGCAACATACTGTAATTATACTTTTAACGGGAATACTATTACCCCATTTCCCAATTTTGGACCTGGGATACTAATTAATATTGTTATTCTAAATGTGAATGCTACTGTTACTTCCAACATTGAAAATGCTAATATACGTATTGGGTTGCCTACGGGTTTAAGTGTAGGAGCATTGAATGTAAATAATGGAGGGACTTTTATTTTGAATGCTAATAATAATCACGTACAATTATATCCAAATTCATCGCTAAATATTTCAAATGGTGGCGTTTTTGACAACAATGGTGAGAATAGAGTTGCTATAGGAGGAGGAACACCATCAATAAATATTTCAGGAAAATTTATTACTAGAGATGTTCAAGGTTTTATTGGAATAAATACTAGTATCCCTGCTATTACGCCAACATTAAATATAGGAAGCACTGTTGAGTATGGTTTAAATGGCGACCAAGCGGTTCAGGGGCTTACAGCACCAACCTATCACAATATAACTTTTTCGGGTAGCGGAACCAAAACATTAGCAGGGGGTAATGCAGTAGCGGGAACTATCACAGTAAGTGGGTCAGTCATTTTTGACGCGAGTAATCATGTCTTTGGAGGAGTAGGAACTAATATTATTATGACAGGAACTTCTGTGTATAAACTATCAGGAGCTGGATTAAAACCAGAAGCCGCGGGGACATATTCTTTAGCGCCTGGAACTACTTTCGAATTTTATGGTGCCTTTGGAACCAATATTAGGGCTGGAGTTTCAAGCCCAGTTATTGCTTATTATAATGTAATTGTTAACGGAACAAATGTATCCAATACCAATACTATAGATGGAATTCAATTTCAATCTGGTGGAACATTTACTGTTAAAAATGGAGCTACTTTTAAACTTAATAACACAGCAGGATTTAATGGTGCTAACACAACAGCCGTAAGCAGTAATAACAATCCAATTATAGTTTTAGAAACAGGAAGTAATGTAGAATATGCAGGAGATAATCAAACGATTACTTTGTTTAATGCTCCTTTTTATACTAATGTTACTATTTCTGGAACGGGAACTAAGTCACTTCAAAATACAACGCAAACCTTTATAAATGAGGATTTAAACATTAACGGGAGTATATTACTGGTTAACACCAATGAAGTGCTAACGGTGAGAAAGGCAGTAAAAATTGCAACAGTTGTGACCACCGACATCCCAGATTTTCAAATAAAAAATCATGGTCAATTAATTCAAATTGATGAAACAGATGCTAATACTGGAATAAATGCAAAAGTGGAAAGAATAGCTACTGTAAATAAAAATGATTATGTGTATTGGTCATCTCCTACAGTTGGTTTTGATATGGCTACAATACCATCCAATGGGGGAAGATATAATTGGAATACAACATTTGTTAACCTTAATGGTACTCAAGGAAATTGGAGTGGGGCTTCTGGAACAATGATTAAAGGAAAAGGATATGCCATAGGAGTTCCAAATTCCTCACCAATAAGGCCTGCTGCCCCAACTAGTTTAATAACTACTTTTACAGGTAAACTTAATAATGGGCAGTTTACTTTTCCAATATTTAGAGGAAATTATAGTGGTGCAGATTATGACGCTGATCTTGCAAATCCCACAAATTCATTCACAACAAAATTTGATGATAATTGGAATTTAGTTGGTAATCCATATCCATCAGCGATTGATGCCGAAAAGTTTTTAAACTTAAATCCAACTAATATAGAAGGAACAGTTTGGATTTGGAAACACGGGTTAGCGCCAACTTCAACGACGAGTCCGTTTTATTCCAACTTTGGATATAACTATTCTTCGACAGATTATTTAAAATACAATAGATTAGGCGCAACAGACACAAATTTTGCTGGGGTGATTGCTTCAGGACAAGGATTTATGGTGTGTATGAAAGAAGGTACTGGGACTCTCTTTTCTGGAACCACAGGGATACCTACTAGACTCAGAGTTTATTCAAGCGCGATTACTTTTAATAATAATTTGAGAAGTGTGGATGCTACATTCGCGTCCTACGACAATACCGATTTTTATAGATCAAATCCTAATCAAATAGAAACATTAGACGAAAAGCATAGGATTTGGTTAGACATCATAAATAATACTTCAAATCAAATAGACACCACTTTATTAGGTTATGCTTCAAATGCGACTATGGAAAAAGATAATTTTTATGATGCTATTTTTGTGCCTAGAGGTGATGTAAATTTATATTCTTTAATAAATGACGAGTCTTTTATCATACAAGGTCGTTCCTTACCATTTAATGAAAATGATATCGTTCCAATGGGTATAAATATAGTTTCTGATGGCAGTCATACTATAGCTATTAAAAAAACGGACGGGATGTTTGTAAATGATGTGTCAATTTATTTAGAAGATAAACAATTAAACATAATACATGATTTAAAGCAATCACCTTATGTCTTTTCTTCTCAATCAGGAGTTTTCAATAATCGCTTTTTGCTTCGATATACAAACGATGTTTTAGGGAATATCGATTTTGTAACATTAAACAACAGTGTTGTTGTAGCAACAAATAAAGACGAATTAACGATTAAATCCTCTATAGTAAACATACAAGATATTACAGTTTATGACCTACTAGGAAGACAACTTTTTGAAGCTAAAGGAATAAATAACACTAATTTCATGGCCTCTACTATTTCTTCTAGTCAGCAGGCATTAATTGTAAAAATTAAACTTGAAAATGGAACAATTTTAACTAAAAAGGTACTTTTGTAGTTTGATTGTTTTATTCCGCTATAGAATTATGTAATCGCATAATTTCTTGTTCTTTTTCGGCCTTTTTTTCTTTCGATTATTCTATCCCAATGGCGCTCGGCTAGTTGGTGTAACGTTGGCTGGTATTCTTCTTCTGATATTTCAGTTGAAGCCGCTTTGATATTGGTTGTCAATATTTTTGGGGCTTTGAGTTCATTAATGATCCGACTCTTGTCCCAATATTTAATGCGGTGCTTGCCACGGAGAAAAACTTCGGGCGAATCGTTCTTTGTTGAGAAAATTGTGTTGAAGCAAATGCACCACTATCGTATCAATTTCCTCATTTTTTTTACCGAGTTACTATAATTTACACCCCACTTTCCGATGACAACGTTCTAGGTAAAAAACAGTAATATTCCAGTTTTAGTGTGGCTTCGGAAAGGGTGATTTTTTCAGTCATGGATGAGTGGTTACAGCTGTAAAACTAGCGATTTTTAGGGATAAGGGAAAAGGGATAAGAGGATGTAACAAAAAAATATGTAACAAGATAAATTGTTACACTATATTTTGTTACCACGATGTTCATGAAGCCTTCTTAATGCTTTTAGTGGGTAGATTTTAGCACACAGATGACACAGATGACACAGATTTTCACGGATTTTTATTTGTGTAAAAAGTTTAACTGCAATCCCGATAGCTATCGGGAGCAAAGCAACTGAACACTAACCACTGCCCACTGAATACTCCCAACTTCTTACTTTGTAGCAATTTTTTTGTAGCATTTTATTTTGCTACACTTTTTTGGCTACAACTTTTTTCACGCCTATTTTGCCGTTTGCTGTTTTTTGATGCTACGACCACTTTTTTTGTTACAACTTTTAAAACAGTCACCAACCCGCAACTCCCGTTCAAAAACCGCAAGACAAAACAGAATACCGATCTAAACTGATGTTTGACCTTGCAACCGATTACATTTGAAAGTAATGCCTTTAAATGTTAAAAAAAATGTTGATATCATAATACTTTCTTAAACCAAACTGCTTGTTTTTTAGTAATTTAGATGTAGTTTTGTAATCCCCAATTACTACCTCAAATTACTTGACATTTTTTGTGCACCAATGAGCCGTTGCTCTGTAGTACAAAAAATCACGAATGACTGTGAAACTATATTTTTCAACTGTATGAAATTTAGAATTTTACTATTCGCATTTGTTTTTTTTTCCGGATTTACTACTGTTTCTTATGGGCAGTTAGCAATTCCTAATGCAACAACAGTTACTCAAAATTTTGATGGAATTAGCTCTTCTGCAACAGCTGCTTTACCAACAGGGTTTGTGGTGAATTCTGGACCCAATACAGGGGATTATTCTACCGGAACTGTTTTAACCACTATAGCCTATGGGACAACAGGGGCCGGAGCGGTTACATCAACTTCTGGTGGAGGTGTAATCAATTGGGCGAACGGAATAACAGCATCTTCTACAGATAGAGCAATAGGATTTCTTACCTCAGGTTCATTTTCAAGTCCGAGAAGTATTTTAGTGGCTATTCAAAATACGGGAACCACCAATATTACAGATTTGTCTATTACTTTTGATTACGAGAAATACCGTTCAGGGGTAAGGGCATTTAACTGGACATTTTTCCACGGTGCAACTGCAACAGCTGTAAATACGGCTGCTTCGGTAGGAGACCAAGCCTATGTTGCGGATGCTAATAATACAACTGTTTATAATCCACCAACTACTACCAGTAAATCTGTCACCTTAACAGGATTAAATATAGTGCCTTCAGGGTTATATTATTTATGTTGGACTTATACAGGAGTTGGAGGTTCTACTAATGGTCAAGGAATTGGGGTTGACAACTTGAGTATCACAGCTACTTTTATTCCAGCTGGAATAGAAAGTATCGCTACTGGAAACTGGAGTAACCCAGCTACTTGGACGGGTGGAAATGTACCAGATTCAAATGAAAATGCTATAATTAAAAGTGGTCACAAAGTTACCGTAGATAGCGCTATTTATAACGTTAGAGATGCAGGAACGACCACGACTGTTGATTCCGGAGGAACTTTAGCAACAGCTGCTTTTACTTATACCAATAACGGAACAACAACCATAAATGGCACTTTTGAAATCAACTCTGGTGGTTATGCCAATGGTTTAGCTTTATCTTTTGGCACCAATGGTACGTTGAATTTTAATACAGGCGGGACTTACCTTGTGGATAATTTACACACCTATTGGCCTCCGGTTGTAAGTCCTCCTAAGAACGTAAACATTGCCTCAGGAACATCCGTTATTATGGCAGCCAATGCTTATCGTGTAATTGCTATTGGCGGGACATTGAGCATTGCAGGAACGTTAACTTTAATTACCAATCCCACCATTACGGTTAACGGAACATTGCGCTTAGACGCCGGAGGTTATCTTAATGCTGGTACAATGCCTATTTACGGAAGTGCTTCAACTTTACT
>JBDLVY010000201.1:0-4937 GCA_039804545.1 Bacteroidota bacterium
CGACACTAAAATGGTCGTTAGAAAGCGCAAAACACTACCAATCGCGCCACCTAAAGCTATGTATGAAATCGTTTTTAGCATTTACTTTTTATTGTTAGAGCGATTGAAAATGGTGTAGGTTCTTTTGGGTAAACTCGCTTCTTCGGTTTTGCTCGAAGGTTCAATCAGTTGGTTTAATTGTTTGATTTCAGCATCGGTTAGCTCTCGGTAGCGGCCTACGTGTACGTCTAAAGAAATGTTAATGATGCGGGTTCTTTTTAGCGCTGTCACCTCGTAACCCAAATATTCACACATTCTGCGAATTTGTCGGTTCAAACCTTGGGTTAGTATGATTTTGAAAACGTATTTACTGATTTGTTCCACTTTGCATTTTCGGGTAACCGTATCTAAAATCGGAATGCCGTTCCCCATGCGTTCGATAAATCTATCTGTTATTGGTCGGTTTACGGTTACGATGTATTCTTTTTCGTGGTTGTTTCTCGCGCGGAGTATTTTATTGACAATATCGCCATCATTGGTCATAAAAATTAAGCCTTCACTGGCTTTGTCCAAACGACCAATCGGAAAAATTCGCTTAGGATAATTGATATAGTCTACGATGTTGTCGCGCACGTTTTGGTTTGTAGTGCATTCAATCCCAACCGGTTTGTAGAAAGCCAAATAGATTGGTTTTTCTGTTTTTTCTCTAATTAATTTGCCGTCAACTCTTATTTCATCCACGGAAGATACTTTGGTTCCCATTTCGGGTACCATTCCGTTGATTGTAATTCGGCCTTGTTCTAATAATTTGTCGGCTTCGCGACGCGAACAAAAACCGGATTCGGACAAGAATTTATTGATACGGGTTTGATTGACTTCCATTGGGCAAATATAATACAATTTGAGAATACTGTTTCTTGATAAGTCCGTTGATAAATTGGTTTCAAAAAACATAAAAAAGGTTGGTAAGTTTTAAGTTTTTCCTATTTTTACCAACATGAATATACAAGGCAAACTTATTATAATTGGCGGTGCGGTTGACAAAGGAAGTTTTACTGAAACCGATTTGGACAAAAGCGCTCCACAAAATTTGAATTTCTTTGAAGAAGGTATTTTAAAACGAATCATTAAGGAATCTAGAAACAAAGAACAATCAAGAATAGAAGTTATCACAACTGCTTCAAAAATTCCACGAGAAATTGGCCCCGAATATGTAAAAGCGTTTAATTATTTAGGAGCAAATAATACAGATGTCATGCACATAGAGCGCAGAGAACAAGCATCAGAACCTGAGGTTTTGGATAGGTTGAGAGCTGCCGATGTTGTAATGTTTACCGGTGGTGACCAACTGCGATTGACCTCCATTTTAGGCGGAACAACCTTTGATGAAATCCTAATTAACAAATACAGAAACGAAGATTTTGTTTATGCCGGAACATCTGCCGGTGCAGCTGCAGCTTCCAATAATATGATTTATCAAGGCAGCAGTCATGAAGCTTTATTAAAAGGTGAAGTTAAAATCACTTCGGGATTGGGATTGATTGACGATGTAATTATAGATACACACTTTGTGCAAAGAGGTAGAATTGGCCGCTTGTTTCAAGTTGTAGTTGGCAATCCAAAAGTATTGGGAATCGGACTTGGAGAAGATACCGGACTTTTGATTACCAACGGTCGTCAAATGGAAGCCTTAGGTTCTGGATTGGTGATTTTGGTGGATGGAAGAGAGATTAAGGATACGAATTTGACCCAAGTAGAATTGGGACAACCCATTTCCATCAATCATTTGGTGACACACGTCATGAGTAAAAGTGACACATTCGATTTGGATACTTTTAAAATGACGATTAAGTCCTCACAATACGTTTAATGTTAGATGCTGAAGGCTTAATGTCATCCAACATCCATCACCTAACAATACTATGAAAATAATCATACACGGCGGATTTTTCTCAGAATCTTCTACCAATCACGAAACTAAAGTAGCTAAGCAACAAGCTTTATTGCGCATCGCTAAAGAATCATATGCTTATTTGCAAAACCATTCAGCTTTGGAAACGGTAGTGTATGCGGTTTCGCTTTTGGAAGATGATGAACTTTTTAATGCCGGAATTGGTTCCCAAATTCAATCCGACGGAAAAATCAGAATGAGTGCTTCTTTAATGGATGGTTGCACGATGAAAATGAGCGGTGTGATTAATATTGAAGAAGTTAAGAATCCGGTTCAGGTTGCCGAGATTTTGTTAAATTATGATGATAAAGTTTTGGGCGGAAGTGGTGCCACTAACTTCGCACGCCATCACGGATTTGAAAAGTTTTCTACCGAAATTCCGCAACGCAGGGCAGAGTATGAAGCCAAATTAGCGGCTACAGGATTGGGAACAGTAGGTTGTGTTGCATTAGATGCAAAGGGTAAAATTGCAGTTGCAACTTCTACAGGCGGAAAAGGTTTTGAAATGCCGGGGAGAATCTCTGATTCAGCTACTGTTGCCGGAAATTATGCCAACGAATTTTGTGGTGTAAGTTTAACCGGAGTAGGTGAAGATATTGTTAGCGGTGCTGTAGCCGCTAAGATTGTGACTCGGGTTACGGATGGCTTTACTTTGGAACAAGCTTTTGAAAAAACCTTTAACGAACTCAAACCTTTCGATGGTTTTGCCGGTGCGATTGCTATTGATAATAAAGGAAATATTTTTCATCAAGATTCGCATCCGAGTATGGTTTTTGCGAGTTTTGACGGAGAGAAGGAAGAAGTTTTTAATTAAATATTTTACAGATAAAAAAATCCCAACTTTTCGGTTGGGATTTTTTTGTTGGTAGCACTTAAGTTTATTTTATAGCTAAGGCATTCTCAATTAAGAAGCTGATATAATTTCTGTGCGCTCTGGTGCTTTCGTCCAAAGAAGAAGCGGTGGCTAACATCAATCTGATTTTTTTCAAAGTTTGACGAGCTGCAGCTCTTGAAATATCGTCATGGCGGTTTCTTGGGTCGTTTACATCAGCAATTTCAATAACTTCTTTTACAAAATAGGTTTGTAAATATTGACGGTGCATGTTTACTTTTCCAACCAAATCCGCTTTGAAAATACCATTGGTTAAATCAGACATTACTTCGGCAACCGTATAAGTATTGCCATAAAGACTCGTATTAGAAATTCTTTGTAAAGTGGTTGGGTGTAAAATATGTCCTAAAGTAGCATCAGTTTGAATGGATTGATAAATACTGTTTAATTTAGGATCTTCAGTTGAAGAGAAGAAACTAAATCCGCGTCTTTGCATTTGTAAATAAGGATATAAAGAAGCGTCAGCATCAAATGCATTTGGGGCTAATACATATTTATTCAGTACTTCAATTGCTCTTTTTTGTTGCGCTTTTGTCACCGGTGTAAATGGTTTTGCGGTTGCATTTTGTCCCACAAAACTTCTGTCAACAAATACACCACCAACATAACGGCTCACTACGGCAGCCATATTTCTTCTTTGGCCGTTAAGCATGTTGAAACGGTTTCTCAACTCAGCGTAACTTTCTCCGTTTTTGCTGTATTTTCCTTTTAATTTGGTCATGACATTGTTAACGATTTTAAAGCGTTCTTCTGCATTTCCAATGGCATCGCTACTCAAATCGTTTACCATTACTCTAGGATCAATGGCTTTACCCGGAGATCTCATATCATCGGCATCATTTCCGAATGCCAAACTTGGGTCAGTACTTCTGCTTAATATTTTTTGCAATTCGGTTTCCTCTGATTTTTCATCAAATTCTTTATACCCAAACTCAATAGCCCACAAATCATATGGACCTGGTTTTGTAGTGTAGAAATTTCCTTGTTTGGTTTTATCCAAAGAAAGGTTAATAGCCGGATAATCCATAACCGAACCGATTAAACCGATTTTTTCGGTGATGGCGGTATTGTGTAAATCTGCCGGACTCAACATTTGGCTCGATTTCATATTGTGGTTTAGTCCTAAGGTGTGTCCCATTTCGTGTAAAACTAAATAGTACAAGAATTCTTTATGCGCTCTGGAAATTGTTTTTGGATCTTCTGAATTTACCTCGGCAAATGTAGTACCCATTAAAAACTGACTTTTTAATTCATTGGCCAAAGTACAAGCCGTACCATCATTGTGGAAATGTGTACTTAAATTATCGCTTGAGCCGTCATTTTTAAACGAAAACAGTTCATCCATGGTAGGTGTGCTGCTTCCTGAATACCATTCGATAGTGATGTCAGCTCCTAAAATTTGACCGGTTCTCGGATTGGCAAAGCTTGGTCCGATAGCACCATAACTTGCGTAGGCAGAAGAAACCCAACGAATCACATTGTAACGAACATCTCCTGCATCCCAATCGGCGTCATCCGGTTGAATTTTCATTACTACTGCATTATTGAAACCGGCTTTTTCAAAAGCTTCGTTCCATTTGTTTCCGGCTTCCATCACCGTTTGTCTGTATTCTATGGGTGTCGTATTTTCAATCCACCAAACGATAGGTTCTACCGGCTCACTGATAGCGGCTGCGGGATCTTTTTTGGTTAAAAACCAACGATTGATAATGTCTTTGTAAGGTGTTGCTTTTACACTGGTCAAATCTGTTATGGTTTGTCCGAAATATCCAATGCGAGGATCATCTCTACGGGCTTTGAAATTATTCGCCGGCATTTCAAGGAAAGTATGTTGCATACGAATGCGAACATAACGCGCATCAGTAATGTCTTCACCACCGCCATTTAAAGGTGCCGGATTATCGTAAGCCAAATCTACCGTAACATCAGTATTGTTTGGGTAAGAGCGAATGCTGTAGTATTTTGATTTAGCGGAATTTAAATTTCCTAAATTAAACACAGCTCCGGGAGGAAGTCCGGGAGGCATAATTGGTTTTACCGGGTCTAGTTTCTCACTTAAGAACAAACCATCAGCTGCAATTAAGTAGCCTGTACTGTCTTTGGCTACAATTTTTT
>JBDLVY010000202.1:0-5004 GCA_039804545.1 Bacteroidota bacterium
CGGGATTTTTTTATATCAGTCAACAATGAACTTTAATTCCTCAAGGATTGAACATTAGAAAAAGTGTCTCAAAAAAAATTGACACCGAATCCACAACCTAAAATCAGTAAAAATACCATTCGAAAATTGATTTTACTCATAAAACAATACCCTTAAAACCGATTATGAAGTGTTTTTTTTATATTTGATAAAAGAATGATAAATAATACTTATCAGATAGTTGTCTGAGATTAACACAAAAAAACGAAAACTATGAAACTTTATTTATTGATAATTATTTTAGTTAATAGTTTTGTTACTTCAAATGCTCAAACAACAGATGTCTTAACTGGATTAAATACTCCTGTACAAATAAATTTAAATGGAAGTGAATTATATATTTCAGAATTTAATGGCGGTAAAATCACTAAAATTGACATTAATGCGATGACAGCATCTGCAACGACTGTAGTAGATGGTTTAATTACTCCTGATGGAATTGCGTTTGATGGGACAAACTTATATATTGTACAAGCAAATATTGGTAAAATTTCTAAAATTAATCTTAATGCATCAACTCCGATATTAACAGATGTTGTAAGTGGATTAACAAGTCCTCGTGGAATTGCATTGTACGGAACTAACTTATATATTGCTGAAATTGGTGCAAATAAAATTTCAAAAATAGATATCAGTTCACCTACACCCATTGCAACTGATTTTGTTACAGGAATAAATGGTCCGTTTGGAATATTGATTAATGGAAATGAACTTTATATTACTGCCCGAAATTCGAATAAAATTTCTAAAATTGACCTTAATGCAACTATACCTATATTAATAGATGTTATTATTGGATTAAATTTACCGCTCGGAATAGCAATTAATGGAGCAATATTATACATAGCAGAAAGTGGAGCCAATAAAGTTTCTAAAATAAACTTAAATGAAACTTCACCAACAACTATAGATGTTATTAGCGGTTTAAATCTTCCTATAGGCCTGGCAGTTTATGGAAATGAACTATTCATATCGGAAAGTGTTGCAAATAAAATTGTTAAGTATGATTTAAGCCCATTATCTGCGGACGATTTCTCATCTTCAAATATTATTAAAATATATCCAAATCCAGCTACCAATTTTATTGAGATTTCAGGATTAAAAAAAATTACAACTTATTATATATATAACTGCTTAGGGTTTAAAATAAAGTCAGGAAATATACTAAATCAAGAAAAAATTGATGTTGAAAATTTAGTTAACGGTTTATATTTATTGGAACTTGATAATGGAATGACAACAAAATTTATTAAGAAATAATAAATCTCAGCTAACAGCAATTTTGCGCAATAGCTATTATCTATTCCGCAGGAAACCTAACGGTTTCCCAAAAATATTTCTTCACGCAAATTTTTTATAACTAAATTTATAGCTACTGTCACCAAGCCGCTACACGTTAGCAACAATAACCTCAAAGTCACGCAAAAAAAATTAAATGATTAACTATATCCTAAAATTTCCAAAAAGGGTTAAGCGGTACTATCTTAAACTTATTTTAAAAAGTTTAATTCCAATAGTTTCACAAAGTTTCAAAACAGCTAAAGAGCTTGACATTCATCGAAGTAAAAATGAAGCTGAATATGAAAAATATTATGAAATTTTCCATCAAGTTGAAAAGCTAAACCTTGAAATTATGAGCAAAAAGCAACTTGAAAAATACCATCACGATGAAAAACTTTCTAGGTTAAAAAGGGAAGGGAAATTATGGTAATCTACAGCCGTTTGGCGTAATAGCTCAATACAAAAAAGCCCCGAATTCTCGGGGCTTTTTTTATTGTAAACTCGCTAAACTCTGCTCTATCGTGGCAATCTTAGCCAAAGCATCAGCTTCTTTTTTGCGTTCGTTGTCTATGACTTGTGGCGGTGCGCCAGCTACAAATTTCTCGTTGGCCAATTTGCCTTGTACAGAACGTAAAAAACCTTGCGTATATTTCAATTCTTCGGTCAGCTTGGCAATCTCAGCCGCTATGTCAATATTCCCCGAAACCGGTATAAAGTATTCGTTTGATTTAACGCGGTAGGTCAGAGCGCCATCAATTTTATCAGTGATGTATTCTAAAGAAGTAATGTTGCCCAATTTGGTAATCACAGCATCAAAATAAGTTGAGGCTCTTTCGTTGTTCACCACTTTCAAATCTACGGCGTCTTTCATAGCAATATTTTTGTCTTTTCGAATGGTTCTCACACCAGCAATTACTTCGGCAGCAAAATCAAAATCAGCGATTAATTTTTCGTTAAACGAAGTCACTTGAGGATATTCGGCAACAATCAAGGCTTGTTCCGGAGTTCTTTCGGCTATGTATTGCCAAATTTCTTCGGTTAAAAACGGCATGAAAGGGTGTAGTAATTTCAAATTGGCTTCCAACATTTCTATGGCTTTGTCGAAGGTCGCACGGTCAATCGGTTGTTGGTATGCCGGCTTAATCATTTCTAAGAACCACGAACAGAAATCGTCCCAAACCAATTTGTAAATGCTCATCAAAGCATCAGACAAGCGGTATTTCTCGAAATGATCTTCAATTTCCACCAAGGTTTGCTGCAACTTGGCTTCATACCATTCAATGGCTACTTTAGAACTTTCCGGCTGCGCAATATCGGCTACTTCCCAACCTTTAATAAGTCGGAAGGCATTCCATATTTTGTTTCCAAAAGCTTTACCGTTGTTGCACAATTCTTCATCAAACATAATATCATTTCCTGCCGAAGCGCTCAACAACAATCCTACCCTAACCCCATCGGCACCAAATTTCTCAATCAGCTCCAAAGGCTCAGGCGAGTTGCCTAACGATTTTGACATTTTGCGTCTTTGCTTGTCACGAACTAAACCAGTTAAGTAAACATTGGTAAACGGTTTTTGTCCGGTATATTCATAACCCGCGATGATCATACGCGCGACCCAGAAGAACAAAATGTCTGGTCCGGTTACTAAATCATTCGTTGGGTAATAGTATTTAAAATCTTCGTTTTCCGGTTCCATGATGCCACCAAAAACAGCTATTGGCCATAACCAAGAGGAGAACCAAGTATCAAGTGCATCGGCGTCCTGAGTTAAGTGGTCAGTGGTCAGTGATGAGTTGGCAGTTTTTACTTTTGCAAGCTCAAGCGCGGCTTCTATATTCTCAGCGACAACAAAATCTTCTTTGCCATCTCCGTAATAATAGGCCGGAATTTGTTGTCCCCACCACAATTGACGAGAAATATTCCAGTCGCGGATGTTTTCTAACCAATGACGGTAAGTATTGTTAAAACGCGCCGGATACAATTTAATTTCTTCGGTTTCTAAAACGGCTTTGATGGCCGGTTTTACCAAATCTTCCATGCGCAAGAACCATTGGTCAGACAAACGCGGCTCGATTACGGCTTTGGTTCTTTCTGAAGTTCCTACTTTATTGAGGTGGTTTTCGGTTTTGGTTAGCGAACCCATTTTTTCTAATTCGGAAGCGATTTCTTCACGAACTATAAAACGGTCTTTGCCTTGGTAATGCAACCCAAAGGAATTCAAACTCGCATCTTCGTTGAAGATATCGATGATTTCCAAATGGTGTTTTTCACCTAATGCTTTATCGTTGATATCGTGCGCCGGAGTAACTTTTAAACAACCGGTACCAAATTCCATATCGACATACTCATCAAAAATGATTGGGATTACTCGGTTACAGATAGGTACAATGGCGTTCTTGCCTTTCAAATGAGCATAACGTTCATCATCAGGATGGATACAAATGGCGGTATCGCCTAGAATGGTTTCCGGACGAGTGGTCGCAATGGTTACGAATTCATTCGAGCCTTCGATAGCGTATTTTAAATGGTATAATTTTCCTTGTCTTTCCTCGTAAATTACTTCTTCGTCAGACAAAGTCGTTTTGGCTTCCGGATCCCAGTTAACCATACGATAACCGCGGTAGATTTGGCCTTTATTATATAAATCTACAAACGAACGGATTACAGAAGCTGACATGTCAGGATCCATCGTAAACTTTGTTCTGTCCCAATCACAAGAACAACCCAATTGTTTTAACTGCTCAAGGATAGTCCCTCCGTATTTGTTGGTCCAATCCCAAGCGTGTTTTAGGAATTCTTCGCGGGATAAATCGTTTTTATTGATGCCTTCACTTTTCAACTTGGCCACAACCTTAGCTTCCGTAGCGATTGATGCGTGGTCTGTTCCGGGAACCCAACAAGCATTGAACCCTTTTAAACGAGCACGACGGATTAAAACATCTTGAATCGTGTTGTTCAACATGTGTCCCATGTGCAATACTCCGGTCACGTTTGGTGGCGGAATGGTTATGGTATAAGGTTTTCTATGGTCGGGTTTTGAATGAAAATAGTTGTTTTTCATCCAGTAGTCGTACCACTTTTTTTCTACTTCTTTGGCATTGAATTGAGCTGGAATCATATGTGTTGGATGTTGGGTGTCTGATGTTTTTATTATTCAGATTACAAAAGTGCCATACATTTCTTTCTAGCCCCGATTGAAGAGGCTACCGTGTAGCCCGGAAAGCGGGAAAATGGATTACTGATACTCACTGACCATTCGCTCCTAACCTTCTGGCACGTCTTTTGTAAACTGAACTGCAAAAGTAATTAATAAAGACTTTAGAAAAAATTAAGAATTAAATTTTTGTGTATTAATTTAAACAGAGTATTTTTACTAACCAAACATTAGAATTTGACCTATGAAGAAAATGATACTTTTTGCAGCCATCCTATTTAATACTGTAGTTTTTGCCCAAGCTGGTCCAAAAATTGAGTTTAAGGATAAGGACAATACCATAGATTATGGTAAAGTTACTAAAGAAGAAGACAGTGGAGTTCGAGTATTTGAATTTACCAATACCGGAACTGCTCCTTTAATCATCACTGATGTTAAGTCGAGTTGTGGATGTACGGTTCCATCAAAACCAACAGAACCGATTGCACCGGGAAAAACCGGGAAAATTGAAGTGAAATACAATATGAATC
>JBDLVY010000203.1:0-3005 GCA_039804545.1 Bacteroidota bacterium
TATAGCTATCGATCATGTGGATGGTTTGTTTGCTAATAATGCAACCAATATTACTGGAACATTGTATTTTTTAAGAAAAACTAACGGTTCTTTAAACTCAAGTTATTGCACTTGGACACCAGATGGATTTGTAACCAATAATGGAGCAGCCGTTTTTGATCCTAATGATGTTATACAAACTGGACAAGGATTCTTTGTTGAGGCCACTGCGACCGGTAGTTCATTAGTATTTAACAACACTATGAGGGTTAGTAATCAGGCGAATCAGTTTTTTAGAAACAGCAATAGTGTCGAGAGAAACCGTATTTGGTTGAATGTAACAAATACTTCCGGTTTATTCTCTCAAACTATGTTGGGGTACATAACCAATGCTACCAATGACGTAGATAGTTCAATAGATGGAAAATACCTTGCTGATGGTGATGTTGCTTTGACCTCATTAATTGGTTCCATTCCTTATGCTATTCAAGGAAGGGCTTTGCCTTTTGACGATACTGATGTGGTTCCACTAAATTTCAGAGTAACCAATGCCGGTCAATATAGTATAGCTATCGATCATGTGGATGGTTTGTTTGCTAATAATGGACAAACGGTTTATTTAAGAGATAATTTATCGTCAGTAGTGCATAATCTTTCTTCAGGAGCTTATACTTTTGCCTCAGATGCAGGTACTTTTGATTCCAGATTTGAAATACTTTATCAAATTCCGTTAGGAGTTACTTCAACGGTTTTTAACGCTAATCAAGTGATTGTCTATAAAAATGTAGTAAACGATTTTATTATCAATTCTGGCAATGTTGCCATGGCTACTGTAAAAGTATTTGATATAAGAGGAAGATTAATGTTGGAGAAGAATGAAATTAATAATTCTGAAACCATTATATCTGTAGGTCAGGCCAATGAAGTGTTGTTTTTTCAAATCACTTCTCAAGATGGTTTGGTGGTGACTAAAAAAGTAATAAGATAGTATTTAGAAATAATTCATAAAAAATCCCGTCAATATCTTGACGGGATTTTTTATTATTACGTTTTTCTATATAAATATTAAATAGTTTTCTTCTTTTGTCTTAAGCTATATAAAACAAACAAAACACCTACAATAGTTAATAAGATTAATTTGGTGTCTATTGGTGCTGCTGTTGGTTGTGGATCTTCACCTTCATTTGGATCTCCCAATTGAGCAAATGCCGAGAAATTTGTCAAAAACAATGATAGTACAAGGCAGTATTTAAAAATGTTTTTCATGATAATGTAAATTTTATTACAAATATAGAAATCATTTTCAAACTTAAAAAATTTACAATGTGTTTTTAAAATTTAATTAATCAAATTCAGAAGTAAAATATAGCTTAACATTAGGAAATTTACTTTGAGTCATTTGGATTGTAAATTCCGAATCTGCTAAGAACACTAACTGTCCATATTTGTCATGCGCCAAGAATTTTTGTTTAATTCTTTTAAACTCTTTGAATTCTTCACTTTTTGGGTCGGTTGGTTTTACCCAACAGGCTTTGTGTACTGGGAAATTTTCATAGCTACACTTGGCGCCATATTCGTGTTCCAATCTGTATTGAATAACTTCATATTGAAGTGCGCCAACGGTGCCAATAACTTTACGGTTGTTCATTTCTAAAGTAAACAACTGTGCCACACCTTCATCCATCAATTGGTCAACGCCTTTGTCAAGCTGTTTTGCCTTTAACGGGTCAGCATTATTGATGTATCGGAAATGCTCTGGTGAAAAACTCGGTATACCTTTAAAGCTCATTACTTCTCCTTCTGTTAAGGTATCTCCGATTTTAAAGTTACCGGTGTCATGTAAACCCACAATATCACCGGGATAGGATATGTCAACAATTTCTTTTTTCTCAGCAAAAAATGCATTCGGACTAGAAAATTTCAAGTTTTTGTTTAATCGAACGTGTGTGTAAGGTTTGTTTCTTTCAAAAGTACCCGATACAATTTTGACAAAAGCCAAACGGTCGCGGTGCTTTGGATCCATATTGGCGTGGATTTTAAACACAAAACCAGTCATTTTCTCTTCCTCAGGCTTTACCAATCGGGTTTCTGATTCTTTTGCTCTAGGCGTTGGTGCAATATCCACAAAACAGTCCAACAATTCTCTTACCCCAAAATTATTTAAGGCAGAACCAAAAAATACGGGTTGCAAAGTACCATCCAAATAACTTTGTCTGTCAAAAGCCGGATAAACTTCTGAAATTAATTCTAATTCTTCTCTCAGTTTTACCGCCGGTTTTTCCCCGATAATTTTTTCCAATTCAGGACTGTTGATGTCAGAAAAGGCAATCGTATCTTCAATGTTTTTGCGACTGTCACCACTAAAAAGATTGATGTTTTGTTCCCAAATATTATAAATCCCCTGAAAGTCATAACCCATTCCAATAGGGAAACTTAAAGGCGTAACAGTTAATCCTAATTTTTGTTCAACTTCATCCATCAAATCAAAGGCATCTTTTCCTTCACGGTCCAATTTGTTGATGAAAACAATGATGGGGATCTTACGCATTCTACAAACTTCCACCAATTTCTCGGTTTGTTCCTCAACCCCTTTAGCCACATCAATGACCACAATTACACTATCAACCGCTGTCAATGTCCTGAAAGTGTCTTCCGCAAAATCCTTGTGGCCAGGCGTATCTAAGATATTGATCTTTTTGTCTTTATAATTAAAGGCCAAGACCGATGTTGCTACCGAAATCCCTCTTTGGCGCTCAATTTCCATAAAATCGGAAGTAGCACCTTTTTTGATTTTGTTATTCTTCACCGCACCGGCTTCCTGAATAGCACCTCCAAAAAGCAATAGCTTTTCAGTCAGTGTAGTTTTTCCGGCATCGGGATGCGAAATAATTCCAAAGGTTCTGCGGCGTTGTATTTCTTTTAAAAAGCTCATGATTTTGATAAATTGGTTGCAAAAATACTATTATTTACTGATTATCACTACATGGTTTTTATATCAAATTTGTATGTGGTTTTTTCTGTATTTT
>JBDLVY010000204.1:0-6304 GCA_039804545.1 Bacteroidota bacterium
TATAAGTTGGTTAAATGTGATGATCTTTTCCCAAGAAATTAACGTCATGGCACAGTAGCCAATGTTCATCAGATAATACCCTAACAGCAACACCTGATTGATTTTATGACACAAATCTATGTGGTCTGGAATGAGTTGGGCCACATATATATTGCCATTTTGGTAGCAAATCCGACCTACTTTGACGATGATAAAAATGGTTATTAATAGATAAATGGGGTAACCAAGGATGTTGAGGTTCATGATAATTACAATTTATAATGACCAATCAAATTATAAATAAAAAGCAAAGTATTCACAATGGCAAAAAGCACAAACAAAGTATTCATGCCATAACTTCCGATTTTAAAAATCGTTTTTTGCGGAATTTGATACATTGGATAATAAGCGATTTGCGTTGCGACTTTTCCAACCCAATACATTGCAATTAATCCGGTTAGTGCAACAGCTAAAGCAGATTGTTCTTTTAGTTCTGTTGTAAACAAAATGGCAATTAAACCAAAAGAAAAATTTAATCCTTGAATATATCGGCCATAAGTTTTGGCAATTTCTTGATTGAGCGGTTTGAGTTGTTTTACATCGTTGTACCAATCAAAAACATGATGACGGATGTAAGGATAAATCATTGCAGTGAAAATTTGGCCTATTCCGCTGAGAATGATGAGCCAGTTTGGGATAATGAAGTTCATGATTACTCTTTTTTACTATAAATTAATATTGATAAATACAAACAAAGTATAGGTGGCATAACCCAATACCAATCATCGGTTATTTTAGTGATTACCAAAAAAAAGAATGTTGCAACAAAGAAGAAATATACTTTAATAGTAATGTTTTTCGGGTATTCATACCAAAAGAAAATGCCAGCCAGTACTTGAATAAATCCTGTGGCCATTGTGGAAACCAATGCTGTTATTATTAGTTCTTCATCTATAATAGATAGTAAAGCAAAACTTATCGGAATGGCTAATGCTATGGTATTTAAAACTTTTAACGCTTTCATCTTATTTATTATTTTAAACTTTCAGAAAAAAATGAAAGTTTTGATTAAATTTTTTTACTATTTCATAATTTTGATAACCAATCTGCCCAACCAATTGTCATTAAATTCGGTTATTTTATCCAACATATTGTCGGCTTTCAATACAAAATCATACAATTTGGTGGTTTGCTCTACAAAATGTCTTTCTTCGGCAGTGCCGTCTGCTTCTATAGAAGACACTTCTTTCAATACTTTCAAGGCTGGTTTGATTTCGCGTTTGCTGCGCTCTTTAGAGATTTTTACCGCCAATTCATCTAAGTCTTTTTCGGCAGTAAAATACTCTCTGCGTTCACCGGTTTTGTATTCTTTGTACACGATGCCCCAATCCATCAACGCTCTTAAGTTCATGCTGGCATTGCCACGCGAAATCTGCAATTCTTCCATAATGTCTTCCATCGAAACGGCTTCGTTGGATACCATCAACAAGGCGTGAATTTGCGCCATGGTTTTGTTGATTCCCCATTGTGAACCTAACGCGCCCCAGGTTTGTACGAACTTATTTTTGGCTTCTTTGAATTCCATACCCCAAAGATAAATAAAAGTTTTTAAACTTTCAGTAAAAAATGAAACTTATTTTGAATTTTTGGGCGTTTCCCTTTGGGTCGCGCTTTCCGCTGCAATCTTTTTTAAACCACCGAGGGTTAAAACCCACGGCAATTCAAAAAAGGATTTCCACTGCAATCGCTAACGCAAACGTCTGTGCATAAAAAAACCGAAGCGATAACTCCGGTTTCTATATCTTCTTTGTGGTTTAGTCTAATTTTAAAACGTTCTGTAAACTTAAAGAGGTCCCATTTTAATAGCTTAAATCTTTGCAAATTCTCCCTGAAATTTTTTGAGTCTTACCCTCCAATGTAAAGCTTGATTCATAAAGATAGCAGTTTTCTTCAAATGAAATTATCTCAGTGATTATGCCACCATTATTATTGATGAGCTCTGTTAATTCGGTGCTTTTCAT
The DNA here is from genome assembly GCA_039804545.1 of Bacteroidota bacterium. Lineage (GTDB taxonomy): Bacteria > Bacteroidota > Bacteroidia > Flavobacteriales > Flavobacteriaceae > Flavobacterium. The sequence goes on from JBDLVY010000204.1 coordinate 2,001, forward strand.
TCTGGAATTGTCAAAAGTAAGTTTGTATTTGCATTCGCTTATCCATTCGATTTTTTCATATAACATACCATCATTTCCTTCTGTTATATTCTCTTTATCAGCAATTTTTATTTCTGTTTGTATTGTTTCTCCTCTGTAAATAGAAACTTCAACACCTGGAAACATTTCATTAGTCATAATAAAATTTCCGGTTTTGAAATCTTCACACTTTAGTTTTTGAGAAAAACTAGATAAAGGCAATATTAGCAGTATAAAAATAGAATTTATCATAATATAAAATAATCTAAATTAATCCTGCCCGTTTCAACAAAGCTTCCGGCTTCGGTTCTTGTCCGCGGAAACGTTTGTACAATTCCATTGGCAATTCGGTGCCGCCTTTGGAAAGGACGTTGTCTTTAAATTTCGTCGCAACTTCGGTATTAAAAATGCCATTCTCTTGAAAATACGCAAAAGCATCGGCATCTAAAACTTCCGCCCATTTATAACTGTAATAGCCAGATGAATAACCACCTTGAAAAATATGTGAAAACGAAACGCTCATACAATTTTCAGCCACATCAGGATACAAAGTGGTGTTGTCCATGGCCGCTTTTTCAAAGGCTTTTACGTTGTCTATGGTTTGTGGTTTGGCATGATACGCCATGTCTAAAAGTCCAAAACTCAATTGGCGTAATGTTGCCATACCTTCTAAGAAACTCGCGCTTTCTTTGATTTTATCGACATATTGTTGCGGAATGATTTCTCCCGTTTCATAATGCTTGGCAAACAAAGCCAACGCTTCGGGTTCGTAACACCAGTTTTCCATCACTTGACTCGGCAATTCCACAAAATCCCAGTACACAGAAGTGCCTGATAAACTCGGATACGTTGTGTTGGCTAACATGCCGTGCAACGCGTGCCCAAATTCATGGAATAAAGTCGTTACCTCGTTAAAGGTTAGGAGTGAAGGCTTCGTTTCTGTTGGCGGTGTAAAGTTGCACACAATTGAAACATGAGGTCTTTCGTTGATTCCGGTTTTTATAAATTGTGGTTTGAACGAAGTCATCCAAGCACCGTTGCGTTTGCCTTTTCTCGGGAAAAAGTCGGAGTAGAAGACAGCAACGAGTTTCCCTTCGAAGTCTAGAACTTCAAAAGTTTGTACATCGTCATGGTATTTTTCAATATCAAAAACTTCTTTAAAAGTGATGCCAAATAACTTTTCGGCTACGGTGAATGCACCATTCAAAACGTTTTCCAGTTTGAAATAAGGTTTTAAAATCTCATCATCCAAACTGAATAATTTTTGCTTCAACTTTTCAGAATAGTATGCGCCGTCCCATTTTTCCAAACTTTCCAATCCGTCGAGTGCTGACGCGAATGCGGTTAGTTCGGCGAATTCTTTTTGGGCTGCCGGCTTGGCTTTTTCCAATAAATCATTTAAAAACGATTGCACTTTCTCCGGATTTTGTGCCATGCGTTCTTCCAAAACAAAATGCGAATGCGAGTTGTAACCCAGTAATTGCGCCCTTTCGTGACGCAATTTCACAATGGTTTTTACATTTTCCTGATTGTCATACTCGTTTCCTTGGAAGGCTTTTTTTCCGGCGGCAATGGCCAGTTCTTTGCGCAATTCACGGTTGTCTACATAAGTCACAAAAGGCAAATAACTTGGGAAATCTAAAGTGAAAATCCAGCCCTCTAATTCTTTTGATTTGGCTAACGAACGTGCCATTTCTTTCGCGCCATCGGGCAAACCTTTTAAATCAGCTTCGTTGGTGATGTGCAATTGGTAGTTGTTGGTTTCTGCCAAAACATTTTCGCCGAAAGTCAATTTGAATTTGGCCAAATCAGCGTCAATTTCGCGCAAACGTATTTTTTTGTTTTCGGAAAGCAGTGCGCCGTTTCGGGCAAAACTTTTGTATTTTTTGTCGAGTAAAGTCGATTGTTCCGGTGTTAAAGTCAGGCTGTTTTTTTGGTCGTGAACCGCTTTCACTCTTTTGAATAATTCTTCGTTTAAAGCAATGTCGTTTCCAAATGCAGTCAGTAACGGAGAAACTTCCTGAGCAATTTTCTGCATTTCGTCACAAGTTTCCGCCGAATTTAAGTTGAAAAAAATCGACGATAATCTATCCAATTCTTGTCCTGAAAAATCCAACGCTTCAATGGTGTTTTCAAAAGTTGGTGCTTCCGGATTGTGGGTTATAGCATCGATTTCGGCTCTGGCTTTGGCTATGTTTTCTTCAAAAGCCGGTTGGTAATCTTCGATTTTGATTTGCGAAAATGGTGCGGTATTGTGTTTGGTGGTAAACTTTTCTGTTAAAATTTTCATGTGGTATATTCTAAATGTTTTTAGCCCCGATAGCAGTGGAAATCCTTTTTTGTATTCTCGATTCGCGGTTGTCACCGCACTCGAACTGACGAAAAAGATTGGAACGTATAGCGGGAAACAGCTCCTAAAAAAGAAACTATTTTTTCAGTTCATCCGATGATTTGTTCACCGCTTCTTTCAGGCTTTCTTTGTAGAAAATGATTTTATCCAAGACACATTTGTCGTGGCTTCCGATAATTTGTGCGGCTAAGATTCCGGCATTTTTGGCGCCGTTTAAGGCAACAGTTGCTACAGGAACGCCACCGGGCATTTGTAAAATTGACAAGACAGAATCCCAACCATCGATAGAATTGCTCGATTTTACGGGAACGCCAATTACCGGTAACGGACTCATAGAAGCGACCATTCCGGGTAAGTGAGCTGCGCCGCCGGCACCGGCGATGATAACCGAAATTCCGCGATGGTGTGCGTTTTTGCTGAACTCGAATAATTTTTCAGGCGTTCGGTGTGCCGAAACGATATCGACTTCCGTTTCGATATCAAATCCTTGAAGGATGTCGATGGCTTCTTGCATTACGGGTAAATCCGATTTTGACCCCATGATTATGGCTACTTTGCTCATATATTTTGTTTCAAGTTTAATGTTTCAAGTTGTTTTAGTTTAAACTACCAACTGTCACTGACTACTGATTATTGACCACTGATCACTCTGATACTATTTTTCACTTCTTCCGCAATTTTTCTCGCTTCAGTCATGTCTTCATTGACAATCGTTACGTGTCCCATTTTTCGGAACGGACGGGTTTCGCGTTTGCCGTAAATATGAGGTATTACGCCATCAATCGCCATGATTTTCTCGATGTTTTCGTAAACCACTTGACCGGAATACCCTTCTTCTCCGACCAAATTTACCATAATTCCGGCAACTTTACTAGCGGTATTTCCCAAAGGCAAATTTAATATCGCGCGCAAATGGTTTTCAAACTGTGAAGTATAACTGGCTTCAATGCTATAATGTCCAGAATTGTGAGGTCTTGGCGCGACTTCATTGACCAAAATTTCATCGTCAGCCGTTTGGAACATTTCCACAGCAAGTAAACCAACATGATTGAAAGCTTCGGAAACTTGAAGTGCTATTTCGGTGGCTTTTTGGGCGACTTTTTCGTCAATTCGTGCCGGGCAGATTACATATTCTACTTGGTTGGCTTCGGGATGGAATTCCATTTCCACGACCGGATATGTTTTGACTTCACCGGAAACCGAACGGGCAACGATAACGGCCAACTCATTTTTAAAAGGAACCATTTCTTCGGCGATACATTCTACATCTGGTAAGTTGATTAAATCTAGGGCTGAACGCACTATTTTCACACCGTTTCCGTCGTAACCGAATTGGGCACATTTCCACACAAACGGCATCTCGACTGCGCTTGATGTGACCGCTTTTTTTAGCGTATTTAAGTCTACAAATCGTTGGTGAGGTGATGTCGGAATATTATTTTCTACATAAAAATCTTTCTGCTTTCCTTTATTTTGAATCATTCGCAACGTTTTGGGCGAAGGAAAAACCGGTAAACCTTCGGCTTCCAATTTATCCAAAGCGTCTAGATTTACATTCTCGATTTCAATCGTCAGCAAGTTGACCATTTTGCCCAATTGGTACACGGTATCAAAATCCATTAAACTTCCTGTGAAAAATTGCGTAGCGCCAAATTGTGATGGTGCTGCTGCACTAGGGTCAAGGATATACGTTTGGATGTCGAATTTTCGGGTTTCGGCCAAAATCATTTTGCCTAATTGTCCGCCGCCGAGTATGCCGAGTTTAAAATCGGAAGAGAAATAATTCATGCTTTGTAGTTGTAGTTGTTGGCGCAAAGATAAGTAATCCTTAAAACTATCGCAATCGTTTTATAGTATTCGGGATTCATTTGGTAAATATACCAATTTTACAAAAAAGTTAAAATATTGGCGCTTGATACTCAATACTTGCGTAAAT
>JBDLVY010000205.1:0-10352 GCA_039804545.1 Bacteroidota bacterium
ATTTAAAGCTTCAACAACAGCCAGCGGCGGATGTGGAGGAGTATTGACCAACAATGCTCCGGCTTATCCACCATCAACTTGTGGAGGTTATGTGGATGTTACTTGGAGATATAGTGTTGCATCATGTGGTCAACAAAGTGGATGTGGAAATCAAAATTCAACCACAATAACCAGACGTTTCACAGTTGCTTCGCCATCACAAGTGGTATTCAATGCAGGAAACAATGTAACAGTTCCAACCTGTAGTACTCAAGCTCAAATCAGTGCAGCTTGGACAGCATTTAAAGCTTCAACAACAGCCAGCGGCGGATGTGGAGGAGTATTGACCAACAATGCCCCAGCTTATCCACCATCAACTTGTGGAGGTTATGTGGATGTTACTTGGAGTTATAGTGTTGCAACATGTGGTCAACAAAGTGGATGTGGAAATCAAAATTCAACCACAATAACCAGACGTTTCACAGTTGCTTCGCCACCTCAAGTGGTATTTAAATGTAGTAATAATGTAACAGTTCCGGCCTGTAGTACTCAAGCCCAAATCAATGCAGCTTGGACATCATTCTTATGTTCTACAACAGCCAGTGGCGGATGTGGAGGGGTATTGACCAACAATGCTCCGGCTTATCCACCATCAGCATGTGGAGGTTATGTGGATGTTACTTGGACTTATTCTTCTTCAAATTCTTGTAATCAATCAACTTGTAGTAATCATTCAAACCATGGTAATCAAACTTGTACAAAACGTTTCACTGTTTCAAGTGGTTCTGCAGTTGATGTAACCGGTCCAACAAGTGTAACTTATAATGGTTGTGATTTTACTAGCCAATATGCCTTGAATTGTGCATTTAACAATTGGTTATCTCAATTCAGAACTTTAAGTTCAGGATGTCCGGCTCCAGGTTGTGGACCAAGTGGGAATACCGCCGTATTTAGTGGTAGTCCTAGATTTGCTCCAAGTTTAAATTATGGAGGAACAGTTAATGTGACTTATAGTATAACGGGAAGCTGTAACCAAGATAGTGTTTGTGCTACCTTTACAGTAACAAGACCGCAAAATTGTAATAGTACTTGTAAAATTCCTGAACCAGTTGTGAAATCAGAATTGATAAAAGGAATTACTATTAAGGCTTATCCTAATCCATTTACTGAAAGTTTCAATATTGCTGTGATTACTGCAAGCTATGAAAATGTTGAAGTGTCTGTCTTTGATATGACTGGAAAACAATTGGAACGCAAAGAGGTAAATCCGATAGAAGTTTCCGAATTGCAAATGGGTGATCGTTATCCAAGTGGTGTTTACAATATAGTTGTGACTCAAGGAAATGAAGTTAAAACACTCAGAGTTATCAAACGATAAGTATAACTTGATTTATTTAAAAAGCCCTTCAACGAAAGTTGAAGGGCTTTTTCTTTTAATGTTACTCAAAAAATATTAATCTTCAAGTTCTTTTTTGTAAAGAGAAACAATAATCCCAACCAATAAAGATAGCGCTATAAAAGCTAGTGAAATCCATTCTGGAAACTTATAATAATGTATGATTAACATTTTGATGCCTACAAAAGTTAGAATAGCAATCAAACTGTATTCAAGATAACTGAATCTTTACAGCATATTGGCCAAAAAGAAATACATAGAACGCAAACCAAGAATCGCAAAAATATTAGAACTAAATACCAAAAATGGGTCAGACGTAATAGCCAATATCGCCGGTACACTATCTAAAGCAAATAACATATCCATAACTTCAATTACAATCAAGGCAACAAAAAGTGGCGTAGCTGCGGTAATATGCCTTCTTTTTACAAAAAAATGCTCTCCGTCAGCATGACTGGTAATCGGTATGATTTTGCGTAGGTTTCTGTAAACAAATGATTTTTTAGGATTGAAATCTTCTTCCTCGCCTTTGAATAACATCTTAATAGCTGTAAAAATCAAAAATGCACCAAACAAGTAAGTCATCCAGCTGAACTTATTAATCAAAATTACGCCAAAGAAAATCATCAAACCTCTAAATACTATAGCGCCTAAAATACCCCAAAACAAAACGCGATGTTGGTATTTCTGTGGAATTTTAAACGAAGCAAAAATCACCGCGATAACAAATATATTGTCAACACTTAGTGATAATTCAATCAGATAGCCGGTGATAAACTTCATAGAGGCTACAGCAGGAGTAATATCAGTAGGATTGGCAATGAATCCGTTTTGGTATATCCAACCTACAACAATACTGAAAATAAAAGAGAGTGATACCCAAATTCCAGTCCAAATTCCCGCCTCTTTCGGTTTGATGATGTGTGGGTTTTTGTTGAATACTCCCAAATCAAGAGCAAGAAATAAAAAAATTAAAGCCAAGAAAATAATCCAAACTATCATGGTGTACTTATTTAGTTGCTACAAATATAGTAGTTTGAATGGTCAAAGTACAATTATTAACTACAGCCTAACAAAACACATGCTTTTTGTTAATTTGTCAAATTGACCCCTAAAAAAATAGGGTCTATTTATTTTAAATTAAAAATATTGCTATATTTGCATCAAATTAATAGGGTATAACTTTTTAAAATTAACTTTATGTCAACTTTACGTTTTCAAGCATTAAAAGATGCATCAGGTAGAAAGCCTGTAAAATTTGAAGAAGCTGATAAGAAATCGGCATTATTTGGTTCTAATGTGTTTAATGATAAAGCAATGAAGCAATATTTAACTTCAGATGCTTATAAAGGTGTGAAAGATGCGGTGCAGCACGGAACTAAAATCGACAGAAAGTTAGCGGATTATATCGCTATGGGTATGAAAGAATGGGCTTTGTCAAAAGGCGTAACTCACTATACTCACTGGTTCCAACCTTTAACTGGAACAACCGCAGAAAAACACGATGCTTTCTTTGAAACGTCTTATGATGGTTCTGATCCTGTAGAAAAATTTGGCGGAGGTCAATTAGTTCAACAAGAACCGGATGCTTCTTCTTTCCCAAATGGAGGTATCAGAAACACATTTGAAGCGCGTGGTTATACTGCATGGGATCCAACTTCTCCGGCGTTTATCTTCGGAACCACTTTGTGTATCCCAACAGTATTCATCTCTTATACCGGTGAAGCTTTAGATTATAAAACACCTTTATTGCGTGCTTTAAATGCAGTAGATGAAGCGGCAACAGAAGTCTGTAAATATTTCGATAAGAATGTAAAAAAAGTAACTGCCACTTTAGGTTGGGAACAAGAATATTTCTTGGTTGACAGTTCGCTAGCCAATTCACGTCCCGATTTAGTAATGACTGGTAGAACTTTGCTAGGTCATACTTCTGCTAAAGGACAACAATTAGACGACCATTATTTTGGTTCAATTCCATCTCGTGCATTAAATTACATGAGAGAATTAGAAGAAGAATGTATGTTGTTAGGCATACCGGTTAAAACACGTCACAATGAAGTGGCACCAAACCAATTCGAGTTGGCGCCAATCTTCGAAGAAACCAACTTAGCGGTAGACCACAATTCACTTTTAATGGATGTAATGTCTAAAGTAGGTGAGCGTCATGATTTTAAAGTACTTTTCCATGAAAAACCTTTTAAAGGTGTAAATGGTTCTGGAAAACACAATAACTGGTCATTAGCAACAGACACAGGTGTAAACTTGTTGTCTCCGAGCAAAACGCCAATGAGCAATTTACAGTTCTTGTCTTTCTTTATCAACACCATTAAAGCGGTGAATGAATATGAAGAATTACTTCGTGCTGCCATTGCTACAGCCAGTAATGACCACAGATTGGGCGCTAATGAAGCACCACCGGCCATTATTTCAGTTTTCATCGGAGAACAATTGACCAAAGTTTTAGCAGAATTAGAAGGTGTTTCTAAAGGGAAATTATCTCCGGAAGAAAAAACCGATTTGAAATTAAACGTAGTGGGTAAAATTCCGGATGTAATGTTGGATAATACCGATAGAAATAGAACATCTCCATTTGCCTTTACCGGAAATAAATTTGAATTCCGTGCTGTTGGTTCATCTGCCAACTGTGCCAATGCGATGACCACTTTGAATTCTATTGTGGCCAAACAATTGAAAGAGTTCAAAATTGAAGTTGATGCTTTGATTGAGAAAAAAGATTTGAAGAAAGACGAAGCAATTTTCAATGTCTTGAGAGAATACATCAAGCAAACTAAAAATATCCTTTTCGAAGGAGACGGATACAGTGATGCTTGGGAAAAAGAAGCAAAAAAACGCGGCTTAAGCAATCACAAAACAACTCCTGCTGCTTTAAAGGCTAAAGTGTCTCAAAAAGCGTTGGATTTGTTCAAGGATTTGAACGTAATGAACCACGTTGAAGTAGAAGCTCGTTACGAAATAGAATTGGAAGAGTACACTAAGAAAATCCAAATCGAAGGTAGAGTTTTAGGAGATATTGCTCGCAATCATGTGATTCCAACAGCTATTCGCTATCAAAATACTTTAATCGAAAACGTACGCGGTTTAAAAGAAATCTTTGGAAAAGACTTTGAGAAAATCGCCAAAGAACAAATCTTCCTAATCAAAGAAATCTCTGCACATATCGAAGCGATTAACTCTAATGTGGAAGCCATGACCGAAGCTCGTAAAAAAGCCAATGCTTTAACCGATGCTCAAAAAATGGCCGAATCTTATTGCGATAAAGTAAAACCATACTTCGAAGTAATTAGAGAACATTGCGATAAATTAGAGTTGTTAGTAGATGACGAAATCTGGACTTTAACCAAATACAGAGAGTTATTATTTACAAGATAATCTTTATCATTAGTTAGCAAAACACCCGACAGTTTTAAAATTGTCGGGTGTTTTTATATTAAAAATGCCGTAACTTCGTTATACTAATAAAACCCAAGCCATGTTGCGCAAAATAACTACTGTATTTATTCTTTTTATTACTGCCAATCTTTTAGCGCAAGAGCAAGTAAGTATTTACTTTGATAGCAACAAATTTGAGTTGACTAAAAAAGAGCAAAACAAACTCAACCAATGGATCTTGGCCAACAATAATAATAAAATTGTTGCCATTCATGGCTATACTGATGAAGATGGAACTTCAGGTTTTAATGATACTTTGGCTCAAAAGAGAGTTGATTATATCTTTCAAAATATCAAAGACCAAATCAAAATCAGGGAAGATTTTAAAACGTTGAGTTTTGGAGAAAAGTTCCATCAGTCCGAAAACAAAGCCGAAAACAGGAAGGTTACCATTTACTATATTTTCGAAAAAGACATACCACGAGAAAATGAAATTCTTGGCCTCAAACCTGTAGTTGCAGTCGAAGAATTGCCCAAACCTGTTATTGATTATCCTGAAAAATTGATTTTTGAAAACCCAAACGGAACCAAATCGGAATTTAAACTTGATAGGGTTTTTATGAATAGAGTCAATAGTGCTAAAGTAGGAGAGAAGTTAAAAATAGAAAACCTTAATTTTATCATCAATACTTTTGCAGTGGTTAATGAATCTCGAGGTAAGATGTATGAACTCTTATTGGTGTTACAAAACAATCCTCAATTAAAAATAGAAATTCAAGGTCATTTGTGTTGCATGCCCAATGATCGCTTGGATTTATCTACGCAACGTGCTAAAGCGATTTATAATTTTTTGGTTTCTAATCAAATTTACCCGGCGCGTTTGTCCTATAAAGGTTTTGGAAGCACACAACCGATTTATCCTTTACCCGAAAAAAATGAAGCTGAGCGCGCAGCGAATCGTCGTGTGGAAATTTTAATTCTTGACAATTAGAATGAAGAAATTTTGTTTGAAACTCTTGTTATTACTTCCGCTTTTGGGATTTTCTCAAAAACAATTCGAAGTGTTTTTTGATTTTAATGCCGCAATCCCAAAGGAAACATCGATAACTAAATTGAATCAATGGATAACAGAAAATAAAACCGCCGAAGTGACCAAGATTTTTGGTTTTTGCGATAGTGTTGATGATAGTCAGTACAATAAAGATTTGGCAATGCGAAGAATAAATTCGGTATTGGCTTTACTCAAAAAAGACACAATTAAGGTCAGCGATAAAGTAGAGTTAAAGCCTTTTGGCAAAGATTTTAAATTTTCAAAAAAGCAGGAAGAAAATAGAAAAGTAGCTTTTTTTTATACAGTAAAGGAAGAACAAAAGAAAGAAAAGGAAGTTGTTGCGACAGAAGACAAACCAATTTCTTCCTTTGACAATCAAGCATTAATTGAAAATGAAACTTCTGAATTGGCCACCAAGTTTAAAAAAGCCAAGAAAGGAGATTTGATAAAAATCAATAACATTAATTTCCGATTTAATTCAGAAAAAATAGCGGAAGAATCGATGCCGCTTTTGGAAGAATTACTCCAAATTATGTACGATAATCCAAAACTGAGAATAGCCATACACGGTCATATTTGTTGCAATCCAAACGGAATGGATACCAAATTGTCCTACCGAAGAGCGCTGGTTATTTTTAAGTACTTGGCCAAATATGAAATCGAAATTAACCGATTGTCCTATAAGGGTTTTGGTAGCAATGATCCAATTTACAAAGTGCCGGAGCAAAATGAAGCAGAACGCAAAGCCAATCGCCGTGTTGAAATTTTAATAGTAGATAAGTGATGAAAGCAAAAATGGTCATACTGCTCTTTTTATTTTCTCTAAATTGTTTGAGTCAAAAGCAATTTGAAGTCTTCTTCGATTTCAATAAAGACTTTCCTAATCAAAGTTCGATACTGTCACTTAACGAATGGATTGCCAATAACAAAGACATAGAAATCACCAAATTATTGGGTTTTTGCGATAGCATTGACACCCGAAATTACAATAAGCATTTGGCCGAAAGACGTATAGAAAGCGTTAAAGAGTTATTGGAAAAAAGTGGTTTAAAATTCAATTTGAACCTCGATAAAGTAGCTTACGGTAAAGATTTTAAGCAATCAAAAATCCAAGCAGAAAATCGAAAAGTCACCATATTTTATTCGGAGTTACCTCCAAAAGTTACCGAAAGTGAACTCACAAAACAAATCCGAAATTCAAAAGTAGGCGAGACCATTAAATTGCCTAATATTTATTTCTTTAATAATTCGGCCCGAATTGTACCCAAATCGGAAGCTACTTTGTATGATTTGCTCTGTGCTTTGGTCGATAATCCCAAAATAAAAATTGAAATTCAAGGGCATATATGTTGCCAAACTGAAGCCGATAAAAATGACATTTCAACCGCAAGAGCTCGAACCATTTATACTTATTTATTGCGCAATAAAATCGATAGGAAACGAATGTCCTATAAAGGTTATGGCATCACCCGACCCATTCACAAAATTCCGGAACGAAACGAGGAAGAAGCCAACGAAAACCGAAGGGTAGAGATTTTAATTTTGGAGAATTAAACACTATTTCTAACAGTCTAACAATCTAACAATCTAACAATCCAAAAAATCTGATTATCTTTGCGCCACAACAATCTACCTGTCAGCAGACAGGCACAACTACTACAACATGAGCTCTGATAACAGTCAACGCTACAATTTACGTGGAGTTTCAGCTTCAAAAGAAGATGTACATAACGCCATCAAAAATATTGATAAAGGATTATTCCCAAAAGCTTTCTGCAAAATCGTACCTGATTACCTGACGAATGATGACAATTATTGTCTGATTATGCATGCCGATGGCGCCGGAACCAAATCGTCTTTGGCCTATATGTATTGGAAAGAAACCGGTGATATCTCGGTATGGAAAGGCATTGCGCAAGATGCGTTGATTATGAATATTGATGATTTATTGTGTGTTGGCGCTACCGATAATATTTTATTGTCGTCTACTATCGGAAGAAATAAAAATCTCATTCCGGCCGAAGTGATTTCGGCTATTATTAACGGAACTGAAGAGCTTATTACTGAACTGAAATCCTTTGGGGTAACCATTCATTCTACTGGTGGAGAAACCGCAGATGTGGGAGATTTGGTGCGAACAATCATTGTAGATTCAACCGTTACTGCTCGAATGAAACGCAGCGATGTGGTAGATAATGCCAATATCCAAGACGGCGATGTTATAGTTGGTTTGGCTTCTTTTGGTCAAGCCCAATATGAGAAAAGTTACAATGGTGGTATGGGAAGCAATGGTTTAACTTCGGCACGTCATGATGTTTTTGCCAAATATTTAGCCGAAAAATATCCTGAAAGTTTTGATGCGGCGGTTCCTAATGAATTGGTTTATTCTGGTAATACAAAATTAACCGATGCTGTGGAAGATTCACCAATCGATGCCGGGAAATTAGTTTTATCTCCGACCCGAACTTACGCACCAATTATCAAATCAATTTTAGATAAATATACACCAAACGAAATTCATGGCATGGTTCATTGTTCCGGTGGTGCACAAACCAAAGTCTTGCATTTTGTAGATAACGTTCATGTTATTAAGGACAATTTATTTCCTGTTCCTCCTTTATTCAAACTTATCCAAGAAAACTCCAAAACCGATTGGAAAGAAATGTACCAAGTATTCAATTGCGGTCATCGAATGGAATTATACGTGCCGAAAGCCATCGCCCAGGACATCATTGCTATTTCGGAATCTTTTGGCGTAGCCGCAAAAATAGTTGGTAGCGTAACCGCTTCGGAAGTTAAAAAACTCACCATTGAAAGCGAATTTGGCAAGTTTGAATATTAAAAGTAAGTCAATGATAATCAATCCTAAAAACGGTGTAGACCAATTGCTTTTTGGCATGAAACAAAATCATGTAGAAGCCATTTACGGTCAACCTTCCAAACAATTCAAAGACGATGACGGGAATGTGATTTATTTGTATAATAATCAAAAACTGCGTTTAACGTTCTATGAAGATGAAGCATTTCGCCTCGGATATATTATTACTTCCAATGCAGAAGCAACTCTTTTGGGCATAACCGTAATGGGTAAAAATGTGACTCAAATTAAAAGTGAATTGCCTTTTAAAACCTGGGAAGAAGAAGATTTTGATTCGACTGAAAATCACTTTAACGAAAGCAATTGGTTGATTCTTCAGGCTGAATTTGATACTATTATCCGAGTGGAAATAGGCGCCATTATCAAAGACAACGATGAATTTGATTGGAAGTTTAAAGCTTAAATAATCTCCGCACTCAAACCGGCTTCCAATAACTGAGTGCATTGTGGTTTTAGCTCATCGTAATGTCCTGTTTTCACGGTACATTTTCCTTTATAATGCACTAAAATAGCACACTGTTCCGCTTGTTCTGCCGTATGTTGGCAAACGCGAATTAAGGTATCAATCACATGGTCAAAAGTGTTAACATCGTCATTATACAATACGATTTCGTTGTTGATGCCAACTTGCTCTTCGACTAAAACGTCTTCTTGTGTTTTTTCTATAGTGCTCATTTTCATTTCGTTTTACAAAGTGTAAAATTTTCAAATGCTAATTTATATATTTCAAAGATACCCAATTGTTTCGTTCAAATTTCTTCACATATACCAATCCTTTTTCTGTACAAGAGGCATCAATAAACGGAATGTCTTCGTTATAGAATCCGCTCAATAAAAGAATACCGTTTTTATTTAAACAATCTACATATTGTTGCATATCATTTAATAGAATGTTGCGGTTGATGTTGGCTATGATTAAGTCGTATTTTTTACCTTTTAATAATTCGGCATCACCTTCATAAACTGTAATTTCGTGACAATTATTGCGTTCGGCATTTTCAATTGAGTTGAGATAACACCAATTATCGATGTCAATAGCATCAATGGGTTTGGCGCATTTCATTTCGGCTAAGATGGCTAAGATGGCTGTTCCGCATCCCATATCTAAGGTTTTCATTCCGGTTACCTCGGTTTCCAACAAATGTTGTATCATCATATGTGTAGTCTCATGATGACCGGTACCAAAACTCATTTTGGGTTCGATTACAATATCAAATTCAGCTTCCGTTTTGGGGTGAAATGGTGCGCGAACGTGGCATTTTCCATCGACATCAATGGGTTCAAAATTCTTTTCCCATTCCTCATTCCAGTTGACTTGGTCAATTTCTTCAACAGTATAGGAAATAGTGAATTCTGGTGAAGACAATAGGTAAATATCATTTAAGATGTCATCGGTCCAAAGGTCTTTTTGAATGAAAGCACTAAAACCATTATCGGTTTCAATAAAACTTTCAAAAGGTTTTTCACCTAGTTCAGCGATTAGTATTTCTGAGCCTAACTCTTTGGGATCAACAGAAAAATGATACCCTAAATATATATTTGACATTATTCTTTTTTTACTTTGTACAATTCGACCTTAAGGTCTGAGTTGCAAAGGTAACAATCGAAAGAGTTACAGTAAAGCATTTTGCAAAAAGAAATTTAATCCATTTTGACTA
>JBDLVY010000206.1:0-18428 GCA_039804545.1 Bacteroidota bacterium
AACGGTTTGCGTTACCAATTAATTGAAGGCAAAATCATCAACGAAAATGGGTTACAAATCACTTTCGAAGACTTAAAATCATACACCACCGAAATCATCAAAAAACAAATGGCACAATTCGGCCAAATGGATCCGTCTGATGAAGATGTTCAAGGAATTGTGGCCCGTGTTATGTCAAACCAAGACGAAGTTCGTCGTTTGTCAGAGCAAGTAATGAACGAAAAAATGCTAAACCTTTTCAAAGATAAAGTGAAAGCCAAGTCAAAAGAAGTAAGCTATGACGAGTTCATCAAAGCAATGTATGGTGAATTAAAACACTAATAATATATTTTACTATATTTGAGCGTCAAAGTAATTTGGCGCTTTTTTATTTATGAGGAGCTTTTCCGGCTTTCCACTGTATCTTTTTATTGTTTGTCAAACAATAAAAAGGATGCCGTTCCAATCCGGGCTAGAGCAACCTTTTCAGACACAATGTCATCTTTATAAAAAGGCACAAAGTTTGACTAACCAAACAGTATTAAGAACCATAACTCAAATTTAAAATGAACTACGGAAAGGAATTCAAAAAATTTGCTACCAAAAAACACGGCGTAAACAGTATGTATTACGATAAAATCGTGAGTAGCATGACTCCTTATATTATTGAAGAACGTCAAATGAATATCTCACAACTCGATGTATTCTCTCGTTTGATGATGGACAGAATCATCTTTATGGGAACAGGAGTTGACGATTATATGGCCAACATTATCCAAGCACAATTGCTGTTTTTGGAAAGTGTTGACGCTTCAAAAGACATCCAAATCTACATCAACTCTCCAGGCGGAAGTGTGTATGCCGGATTAGGAATTTACGACACCATGCAATATATCAGACCGGATGTAGCTACAATCTGTACCGGAATGGCAGCCTCAATGGGCGCGGTTTTACTATGTGCCGGTGCCGCCGGAAAACGTTCGGCGTTACCCCATTCAAGAGTAATGATTCACCAACCGTCTGGCGGCGCTTCAGGAGTAGCCACCGATATGGAAATCAACTTAAAAGAAATGTTGAAACTGAAAGATGAATTGTACCAAATCATTTCACACCATTCAGGACAAACGTTTGAAAAAGTACACAAAGACTCAGAACGCGATTACTGGATGATTGCCGATGAAGCAAAAGAATACGGAATGATTGATGAAGTGTTAAGAAGATAAATAAATTCCAAGTTTCAGGTTTCAAGTTTCAGGTTTTTAACTTGGAACTTTAAACTTTTAAACTTGAAACAAATAAATAATGGCAAAACAAGTTTTAGAATGTTCCTTTTGTGGACGAAAAAAACCGGAAACCAATTTATTGATAGCCGGTATCAATGCGCATGTTTGTGATCGATGTATTGAGCAAGCACACGGAATAGTCTTAGAAGAACTAAAAAGTTCTGGTGGTATAAAACCTTCGGCCGATTTGGTGTTGAAAAAGCCCAAAGAAATCCGCGCCTTTCTTGATCAATACGTAATTGGGCAAGACCAAACCAAAAAAGTAATGTCGGTTGCCGTATACAATCACTACAAAAGATTGATGCAAATCCAACACGAAGAAGATGTGGAAATTGAAAAATCAAACATCATTATGGTTGGCCAAACGGGAACCGGAAAAACATTGGTAGCCAAAACTATCGCGAGAATGTTAGACGTTCCTTTAGCCATCGTTGATGCAACCGTTTTAACTGAAGCCGGTTATGTGGGAGAAGATGTAGAAAGTATTTTGACGCGTCTATTACAAGCCGCCGATTACGATGTGCCCAAAGCAGAAAGAGGCATTGTCTTCATTGATGAAATCGATAAAATTGCACGCAAAAGTGACAATCCATCCATCACAAGAGATGTTTCGGGTGAAGGTGTACAACAAGCTTTACTAAAATTATTGGAAGGAACTATGGTAAATGTACCGCCAAAAGGTGGCAGAAAACATCCCGACCAAAAATTCGTTGAAGTCAATACCAAAGATATTTTGTTCATCGCCGGTGGTGCCTTTGATGGTATCGAAAGAATTATTTCAAAACGTTTGAATCGTCAAGCGATTGGCTACTCGACTTCCAAAAATGCGGAAGGTATCGACAAAAACAATCTGTTGCAATATGTGATTCCGAAAGACATCAAAGATTTTGGCTTAATCCCTGAAATCATAGGTCGTTTGCCTGTATTAACGCACATGGATCCATTAGACAAGGAAACATTAAGAGCGATTTTAACCGAACCTAAAAATGCTTTAATCAAACAATACGAAAAGCTGTTTGCGATGGATGAAGTTAAATTTACCATCACCAACGAAGCTTTAGATTATATTGTAGAGAAAGCGCTCGAGTATAAACTTGGTGCTCGTGGTTTGCGCTCCCTTTGTGAAGCGATACTCACTGATGCGATGTATGACTTACCAAGCTCAGACGAAAAAGAACTCCACATCGACTTAGATTATACGCACGATGCGTTGACCAAAAATTTATTGAAACGTTTAGAATTAGCGTCATAAAAAAATCCCTCAATTGAGGGATTTTTTATTTCATTAAATGTTTTTATGTAGCATCTACCCGGACCACAGCGCAATCGGTGTGGACCGCAAGAAGTTAGAAAACCTATAAGTACTAATAGGACTAAGATTTTTTTCATTTGGAATTTACATTGACTTGCATGTCTAACAATTGTTCTAAATAATCTCGTTGATTCGAAAGTCTAGGGATTTTGTGCTGTCCACCCAATTTATCGTTTTCTTTGAGCCAATCATAAAACAGATTTTCCCGAGCCACATTGATTTTGAGCTCATTCAAGGTCATATTGTTATAGCGTTTGGCCTCGTAATCGGAATTGACAGATTGAATATTTTCGTCCAATACTTTTTGGAACAAAGCGATATCTTCTGGCTGTTTTTTGAATTCTATCATCCATTCATGCCCGCCTTTTTCTTTGTCGTGCATAAAAATTGGCGCGACGGTATAATCGATAACTTCGCAGTGAAGTGCCGAACAAGTTTTCGCCAAAGCCAAATCGGTGTTCTCCACCATCAACTCTTCGCCAAAAACATTAATATGGTGCTTGGTTCTACCGGAAACGCGAATTCTATACGGACTTAATGAAGTAAAACGAACTGTATCGCCTATCATATATCGCCATAATCCGGCATTGGTAGTAATGACCATGGCATAATTTTTAAACAACTCCACATCAGCCAATCGGACAATTTTTTGATTGGGTGTGCCAAAAGTATCCATCGGAATAAATTCGTAGAAAATGCCGTAATCCAACATTAACAACAAATCATTAGAATAATTCAAATCCTGAATGGCAAAAAAACCTTCGGAAGCATTGTAAATCTCGTAATATTTGAAATCCGATTTTGGTAAAATCTTTTTGTATTGCTCGCGATAAGGTTCAAAACTCACGCCGCCGTGGAAATAGACTTCCAAATTTGGCCACAACTCAAACATATTTTCCTTCCCTGATTCGGTTAAAATTCGGTTCAACAACACCAACATCCAAGAAGGAACACCGGCAAAACTGGTTACATTTTCAGTTTTGGTTTCGTTGATAATCGCGGTGAGTTTGCTTTCCCATTCGCTCATTAACGAAATTTTGTTGCTTGGTGTACTGCTAAATTCGGCCCACATGGGCATGTTTTCAATCAAAATTGCCGACAAATCGCCAAAGAAAGTATTGTTGTTTTCGTAAATCTGAGAGCTGCCACCAAGGCGTAAACTTTTACCCAAAAACATCTCTGAATTCTCGTTATTGTTCAAGTACATGCACAACAAATCCTTGCTGGCTTTGTAATGACAATCCTCAAGAGCTTCGTTGCTTACCGGGATAAATTTGCTTTTGGCATTAGTCGTTCCGCTCGATTTGGCGAACCATTTGATGGGTGTATTCCAAAAAATATTCTGATACCCTTGGCGTGTTTCTTCAATCATTGGCTCCAAATCTTCATAAGAAGAAACCGGAATTCGCTCGGCAAAGGTTTCGTAAGATTTAATGCTGTCGAAATCATATTTTTTGCCTAAAACTGTTTCGTCACAATTCCGAATTAAGTTCATCAACAACTCATTCTGTACTTCATGCGGGTATTTTAAAAACAACTCAATCTGATGAATGCGCTGTTTTAAAACCCAAGAAGCGATAGAATTGATAATTGGAAATGGCATATAATAGAATTACGAATTATGAATTACGAATGATGACCCGCATGCGCTACGCGATTTGTATGTAGCGAAGCGAAATAAATGATAACTTTACCAAATATAGGAAATAATTTTAAGAATAAAAGATGACTTACGAAGGCGTATTAACCAAAATGCAAACCGAATTCGCTAATCCAATCCAGTATTATTTGGTTTTTGAGAATAGTTTTTTGAGTTTAAACCAATTGCTAGACAAATCCTTAGAGATTAATTTTGTGGGTTACCAATGTTTGAATTGCGGAAAAAAGAAAAAGATTTTTCGTCAGGGATTTTGCTATGATTGCTTTATGAGTTCTGCCTCAGTTGGCGATTGGATTATGAAACCGGAATTAAGTACCGCACATTTAGGCATTGAAGACCGCGATTTAGAATATGAAAAAAGAGTGCAATTACAACCACATATTGTTTATTTGGCATTATCGAGCGAAATTAAAGTTGGGGTAACCCGAAATACCCAAGTGCCAACGCGTTGGATTGACCAAGGCGCAGTGCAAGCGATTCCCATTGTGGAAGTGCCGAATCGTTATTTGGCCGGAATTACCGAAGTTGCTTTGAAAAACCATTATGCCGATAAAACCAATTGGCAAAAAATGCTCAAGAACGATGTGCCCGAAGTGGATTTAGTGGCGGAAAGATTAAAACTCGAAAATCTGATTCCAACCGATGTGCAAGAATTTTTCAATCCGAATAAAGAAGATTTATACCAATTGCATTATCCGGTTTTACAATATCCGAGTAAAGTAACTAGTTTGAGTTTAGATAAATCACCAAATTTTACCGGAAAGCTTACCGGTATCAAAGGGCAATATTTAATGTTTGAAGACGGAACGGTTTTCAACGTCCGCACTTTTGAAGGTTATGTAGTGAAGATAAACGTTTAAAATTAAAGCATTATTCATTAAAAATTGTCATTGACAAGAAGTTGGCACAACTTATTTTGTCGGAGTTGGCGTTTCCGTTTTTGGTGCTTCTTTTTTCTTTTTCTTCAACAAACCGTTCAGTAAATCATTTGCTTTGGTTTTCACATCCGTTTTCACATCTGTTTTGGTCGTATCCGTTTTGGGTTTGGTAGCGTTTGAAATAATCGAATTAACACTTTCCTTTACACCAGAAGTTAATTTGTCTTTCTGTTGTTTGACCAAATTATTAACCAAAGAAGTAGTGGCTTGTTTGATATCTGTTGTTATTTTCGGATTGGTAAAATTACCGCCAACAATAGCATTTACGGGAACACTTTCTACTTTTTTGGCATCAGCCGGAGACAATTTGGCAATCAGATTATTGGCTTCGGTTCCTAAATATTTTGCCGGAACATCCAGCTTTAAATTGTAGTTCATGTTTTGGTCAAAACCATGTGTACCGCCAATAGTCGCTTTAATGTCTTGGTATTTGATATCGAAAGGTTTTACGTTTACTTTTCCATCTTTAAAAGTGATAGCGGCTTTCAAATCGTTGAGGTTTAGTTTTTTCAAATCCACAAATCCCAATTTACTGTCTAAGGCAGTCAATAAAGTCGAATTGCTCGAATTTACAGTAGTCGAAAGCAATTGTCCTAATAAATCTCCCGAAAGACTTTTTAAATCAGGCGTCATTTCTTTGGCATCTAAATTTCCTGATAATTTAATTTTGGAGTTCAGTTTTCCGTTAATGATTCCCGCTATAGGTGCAATCTTTTTCATCATGTCTAATTGGGTGAAAGTTTGCATGATGTCAACGCCGTTTAGACCTAAATCCATGTTGAATTTCGGGGTTTTCTCTTTGGTGGAAACCTCACCGTTAAAGGTAATGGCACCGCCAAAAATATCTGTTTTCCCGTTTTCTAAAGTCGCTTTTTGGTCTTTAATGAATACTTTTCCGGAAACATTTTTCAATACCAAATTATCGTATAAAACCGTATTGGCTTTAGCGGTTAAGGAACAATTCAAAAATGCCGGGATTTTCATAGGTTCATTGGCTTTAGCATCTTTCGTCGATTCACTTTCGGTGGTCATAAAGTCGTTGACTGCCAATTGATTTGAATTTAGATTGAAATTTCCTTTCAGCTCTTGGTTTTTAAAGATGAAGCCATAGAAATTTTCCAGCACACCATTCACCGCTAAATCGGTTTTACCCGTGGTCGCATTGAATTGTTTTAAATTCACCCGACTTGGATCAAATGAAACCAAAGCCCGACTGATTTTCATCGTTTTGCCGTTTTCATCGGTGTAGTTGAAACCGGTTAAATCTATAGTTCCTGAATTTTTAATACGGGCATAATCACTTTTTTCTACCGATTGCATATCGAATTCTGTAGTCACATCGGCTTTTAAAACTCCGGTTAACGGTTTGTCTAATTTTACAGGATAAGCTTTGGTTAAGTTGCCTAAGTTGATGGTGCCTTTGAGCTCGGCATTGACCAAAGCATTTTCGGCTATGTTTTTAATATTCGCCTTAGCATTGAATACATCTTGGTCAATTTGGAAAGACAGTTTGTCTAAGTTGACATAAGTATCATTCATCAAACCGGTTTCGTTGATGATTTTGGTATCGATGATGATCTTTTCAACTGATTTCGGTAGATTTTGATATTGGAACGAAGCGTTATTCGAAGCAATATCAATGTTGAATTTCGGCACTGTCGTATCGGTTAATTTTCCTTTGGCAAAACCTTTTACGGTAAAATCGCCATTGGTTTTCACATCTTTCAAATTGCTTGAATATTGCGCCGGAATCAAGCCCAAAAAGTTTTTAAAGGAAGAAGTTGGGGTTTGAAAAGTCAAATCATACACTTGTCCGTCGTCTACCATTTGGATAAAACCATCAAATTTCAAAGGCAATTCGTTGATTTTGGCTTCGTTTTTCTTGAACGTATATTTGCTTTGTTCTAAGTCGATGCCAAGCACAGCGTCCAAAGAAACGGCTACGTTTTTCATGTAGTTTACTTTGCCCATGTCGAGTGACACTTTCGTAGTGGTTTTGGTTGCCAAATCTAACTTAGAAGCTGCAAAATCACCTGTTCCTTCGTGGTTGATGCTGTCTAAAACCATTTTGATTTTGGACTTTTCATCGTAATATTTGAACTTGAAATTTTCTACTGAATATGCTTTTATTTTTAGTGACAACGGTTTGCTTTTGCCATCATCGGTTTTGTTTTCTTCTTTTAAAGCGATATCGAAATTGCCGATTCCGTCTTTGTTGAAAATAATGTTTATCAGTCCGTTTTTCGAATCTATTCCGTCAATTTGCATTGGTTCATTTTCTCCGTTGAACAATTGTCCGATAGACATTTTTAGGTTCAATTCTTCAAAAGCCACTAAAGTATCACCTTCAAAAGGTGCTTTATTAATGATAGAAAGTTTTTCAATATTGACAGACGCATTCGGGAAGTTTTTAAACAAACTCAAATCGGCATCCTCGAAAGCGACTTTGGCATCGACTTTTTCATTGATAGCGGTTAAAATTTTGGCTTTGATTTGGTCTTTAAAGAAATACGGAATGGCAAAAGCGGAAACTACTAATAGCAACAAAACAATTCCGGCAATTTTTAGGATTTTCTTTAACATGGTGTCATAGATTTAGTTACGCATTGGCTAAACAAAAATAATGCCTTTTAGTTATAAAGTGGTTACTATTTATAGAAGTTTTAAGATTTTGTGTTAAATGAATTGTTGAGAAATTGTTATTAACAGTCGGTTGTTTTTTGCCGTTATTCTGAAATAGTTTTAGTTAATTTGTGTTTCTATGAACAAGCAGCATCAAGTCATTTTATCATTGGGCACTAACCAAGGCAACCGTCTCGAAAATATTGAGCGTTGTATTGATGATTTGCACAAGGAAGTTGGGACGATTATTAGGGTTTCCAAACTTTATGAAACACCGTCTTGGGGTTTTGAAAGTGAGAAATTTTACAATTGTGCGGTGATAATGAATACGCACAAATCGGCGCACCAAATTTTAGAAGAAGTTTTATTGCTCGAAGAAGCTTTAGGCAGAGTTCGACAAGATGTAGCCGGTTATCAAGCGCGAATTATTGATATAGATGTCATTACTTTTGACGAAGAAATTATCGCTTCCGAAAAACTACAAGTGCCGCATCCTGAAATGCAGAATCGCTTGTTTGTATTGTTGCCCATGCGTGATTTGAACTTGGATTGGCGTCATCCTATTTTGCAGAAATATTTGCATGAATTGTTAGTGTTGTCTGAAGACAAGAGCAATTGCAAAGTGGTACAAAATCTCGAAATTCCCATTGCCAAAATCAAGCTTGACCATTTTAATTATATTGCCATTGAAGGGAATATTGGTGCCGGAAAAACTACTTTGGCTAATAAATTTGCAGAAGATTTTAATGCGAAAACTGTATTAGAACGATTTGCGGATAATCCATTTTTGCCTAAATTTTATGAAGACCAAAACCGTTATGCTTTTCCTTTAGAGATGTCTTTTTTGGCGGATAGATACCAGCAAATTTCTGATGATTTGGCGCAATTTGATTTGTTCAAAGACTTTATCGTGGCGGATTATCACATTTTCAAATCGTTGATTTTTGCTAAAGTGACTTTGGCTGAAGATGAATTCCGTTTGTATAAAACGATGTTTGATATCATTTACAAAGAAATGCCCAAACCGGATTTGTATATTTATTTGTACCAAAGTACTGAACGCCTTTTGTTCAATATTAAAGCCCGTGGCCGAAGCTACGAACAGGAAATTCCGGCAGAGTATTTAGAGAAAATCAACAACGGATATTTAGACTATATCAAATCACAAAAAGATTTGAACGTATTGATCATTGATGTAACCAACAGAGATTTTCTAAACTGTCAGGATGATTATGTTTTTGTTTTAGAAGAAATTCGAAATAAAATTCAATAATTTATCTCAACATCGCAAAATGCCCTCTGATTTCTGGTGTAGTGTCGTTTATTTTAGCCACAAACCAATAATCGGTTGAAGGTAAAAGATAACCGTTGTAGGTGCCGTCCCAAGTTGGATTGTATTGATTTAAAACTGCAATCAATTTTCCAAATCTATCAAAAATACTCACTTCGGCATTGGTAAAATAAGTAGCGCCTTTTATAGACCAAGTATCATTAATGTAGTCGCCATTAGGCGTAAAAAATTCAGGAATAGATATAACGATAAAGGGCTTTTGGTCAAAACCACATTGGTTTCTTTCTCTTATATAGCCGATATACATTCCGCCTTCATTGACCATGAAAACATTAGAAGCTTGGTAAACTATTCCGTCTAAAGAATATTCAAAATCTCCGGGTTGTGTGGTGTTAATAGTGACTTCTAAACCATCGGTATCAATAGATGAAATTACCGGTTGGGCATGATAAGTAACATTGAAGTTTTTGGTTTTAGAACAGCTTTCCGGTGCCAGAGTGGTCACCACAACAGCGTATTGGGTTAAACCATCAGCAACTATGGTTTGTGTCGTTTCTCCGGTTGACCAAAGATAAGTCATGTTTGGATTGTCGGCACTAAGAATCGCTGTGTCACCTTCACAAAGCGCTATGTTTTCATCCGCTACCACTGGTGAAGCATATACTTGAATTTCAACGGTAGCTCTATCAGAATGGCAACCATTGTAATCGGCTTCGGCATAAAAGACCGTGTCTTGATGAATATTAGGAACAACGAAATGAGTTCCTAAAAAAATGGGATTGGTGCTAGTTGGACTGTCATACCAATACATTATACCGGAGGAAGTACCAACATCAATTACGGTATAACTTTCATCACACATAAAATAAGGAGAAGTCACCGTTAAAATAGGTTTCGGAGTTACGGCTGCTGTGACCGGAATCCTTGAAATATCGGGACAACCGGCAAAATGTGCTGCGGCATAAAAGTTTGTAGTTGAAGCTATGTTTGGCGTAATAAAAGTATTCCCCGTTGCTATTGGTGTGCCACCTGTGGGCGAAGAATACCAATTGACTATGCCTGTATTTGAAACGGCTTGTAAAGTTACTGTTCCTGTACCACATCTTATGGCTGTTGTTGTAGCTGTTATCGTTGATATAGTCAAAGTAGAGCTGGTTGCAATGTGTAAAATAGGATCGCCTGGAGAACCTCCGTATTCTACGATATATCCTTTGGGTTGGTAACTTCCACTGCTCGCTCCTGTGTTAGACAAATCATTCCATGAACCTGGGATTCCGATGCCTTGAGCAGTAACATGAGCATAATCTTCATCTCCGGAATTATTGGGTTCAGAGGTGTTCCAAAAAGCAAAATTGGTGGTGAATCCGGTAAAGTTTCCGGTCCAAAATACGGTTCCTGTTTCCGGTCCGGTCATCCATTTCCAAGTGCCTTCATCTTCTTCATCGCTGCCACCAATCCATCCGGCACCGGTAGTTTGTTCTCCGGCAATTTGGGCTTCTTCAGCAGAAGTTATTGTGGCCAAGTAACCTTGTAAGCCATAATAAGTACTGACTTGAGCAGCAGCTTTTGCAGCAGACCAAGTGATGCCAACATTAGGAATATAAAGATAATAATGCCCGTTAGAAGGAAGATAATTGGCTTGCCCAACAGTTATGGAAAAGTTGCGAGTTCCGCTAGGGTTCACAGCGCCGGAAGCAAATTCAATGTCTTTTATAGCAGATACTAATTCAACATAAGTTGGCTGAACGGTTACACCAGTTAAAGTCAATGTTCCTGTTGTAATATTCCAATCGGCATTAATGTTAGGATGGGTTCCGGTTAAAGTTAAAAAATCATTTCCCAAGTCATAGCCTGATGAAATTTGGATGTATATTGCATCAATTCCAGTGTCATCAGGATCGGTTATCGTTAAATCGGTCACGATTTTTATTGATGTTCCCGGGCAATAAATTTGATTTCCGGTTGCATTTAATGTAGGAGCAATATTAGTAGCTTGAAATTTGCCAAATGAAAGTAATGCACTTCCATGAGTGTATTGAGAAGAGCAAAACAGGAATAGTAAGAATAGCGCAAAATTCTTTTTCATGGCTATAAAAATAATCAAAAACCGACCTTTTCAGTGATAATATTTTCTTAAAAATGAATTGGGAAATTAAAAAGTCATCTTTTGGAAAAAATCCCAAACGACAATTCCTGCGCTAACGGAAATATTTAAAGAATGTTTGGTGCCAATTTGGGGGATTTCAATAGACCCATCACAAAGTTCGATGGCTTTTTGCGAAACCCCATAGACTTCATTGCCAAAGACTAAAGCGTATCTTTCGGTATTTTCAACTTTGAAATTTTGAAGAAATATGGCGTTCTCAACTTGTTCTATGGCGAACACTTTAATATTTTCTTTTTTTAGATTTTGAATTACGGTAGTTACTTCTTTTTGGTATTCCCATGTTACAGTTTCGGTTGCACCCAAAGCTGTTTTGTGAATTTCTTTGTGAGGAGGAATCGCGGTAATACCACATAGGTAAATCTTTTCTATCAAAAAAGCATCGGCTGTTCTAAAAACAGAACCAATATTATGTAGACTTCTAATATCATCAAGTATAATGATAATAGGAGTTTTTTGGGCTTCTTTGAAATCTTTTATTGATTTTCGGTCTAACTCTTTATTTTCAAGCTTTCGCATCTTTTTTATTTTATAAAATTGCTTCGAATTGCGGCAAAGATATTCAAAAAAAAAGTCCCGATTAAATCAGGACTTTTTGAATTTATAATTAAGTATGATTAGCTTTTTGTAGGCTCAACTTTAGTTTCAGCTGGAGATACAGTTCCTTTAATCGTTAAAACTTTAGTTTCTTGACCAACTGCATTTGATTTTACAGTTACTGTTTTAGTAAAAGGCTGACCTGCTCTTGAAGTGTCATATTTCACTCCGATAACACCTCTTTCTCCCGGTTGGATTGGTTTTTCAGGTTTTGTTGGTACTGTACATCCGCAAGAACCTTGAGTGCTTTCAATGATTAATGGTTTTGTTCCGTTGTTAACGAATACAAATTCTCTTTTTCCGTCTGAGTTAGCAGGAACTGTTCCGTAATCGATAGTTTCATTTTCGAACAACATGCCCGCTCCATCAACTTTAGGAGTTTCCACTTTTGTAGCAGATTTTGTAGCCACTTTTTTAGCCGTTTGAGCATTAGCTGTAACACCAAAAGTTACTAACGCAGCAAGTAAAATTATTTTTTTCATTTTATTATGTTTTTAAGTTTCTGTAGCAAATCTATCTAAAATATAAAACCGACTCTTTTTTTTTGCCTTAATATTAAATTAATTTTTTTTGCGTCAGCTATTCGACCTAAAATATTTAAATTCGCTTTCTTATAATTTTAATACCAATCCATTGTCAGCCAAAGAAAACAAAGCCAAGGAAACGCCTTTAATGAAACAATACAACGAGATCAAAAGAAAGTATCCCGATGCGTGTTTGTTGTTTAGAGTAGGGGATTTTTATGAAACTTTTGGAGAAGATGCGATTCGAGCTTCTAAAATATTAGGTATCGTTTTGACCAAACGTGGTGCTGGTTCGGAAACAGAAACCGCTTTGGCAGGATTTCCGCATCATTCTTTGAATACGTATTTGCCTAAATTGGTCAAAGCCGGATTGCGTGTGGCCATTTGCGACCAATTGGAAGATCCGAAAATGACCAAAACCATTGTAAAAAGAGGTGTAACCGAATTGGTGACGCCCGGAGTTTCGATGAATGATGAGGTTTTAAATTCAAGGGCTAATAATTTTTTAGCTTCGGTTTATTTTGGCAAAAAACAATTAGGCGTTGCATTTTTAGACGTTTCAACGGGCGAATTTTTAACAGCGCAAGGCAATGAAGAATATATTGATAAGCTATTGCAGAATTTTAGCCCAA
Organism: Bacteroidota bacterium; assembly: GCA_039804545.1. Taxonomy (GTDB): domain Bacteria; phylum Bacteroidota; class Bacteroidia; order Flavobacteriales; family Flavobacteriaceae; genus Flavobacterium. Next base: position 13,003 of record JBDLVY010000206.1, read on the forward strand.
GTGAAATTCTAATCCAAAAAAATAACAAAGGACAATTTAAAGAAGCTTTTGGCGAAGATTTCAACGTGTTTTATCTCGAAGACTGGGTTTACAAAGAAGATTATGCTGTTGAAACTTTGATGAACCATTTTCAAACCAATTCTTTAAAAGGTTTTGGGGTAGAAGAATTATCGGATGGTATTATTGCTTCGGGCGCTATTCTCTATTATTTGTCGGAAACACAACACAATAAAGTTCAGCATATCACCAATATCCAGCGCATAGCCGAAGATGCCTATGTTTGGATGGACAGATTTACGATTCGAAATTTAGAATTATACCACAGTCATTCTCAAAATGCTGTAACGCTTTTGGATGTGATAGACAGAACGCTTTCGCCAATGGGTTCAAGGTTGTTGAAACGTTGGTTGGCTTTGCCTTTGAAAAATATTGATAAAATAAGAAGCCGTCATGAAGTAGTTACTTATTTAAAAGATAATCAAGAAATTCTTCAAAAAATACAATACCAAATTAAACAAATTTCCGATTTGGAACGTTTGATTTCAAAAGTGGCTACAGGAAAAATTTCACCGCGCGAAGTGATTTATTTAAAAGAATCTCTCGATGCTATTATTCCGATAAAAACTATTGCACTTGCAAGCCAGCAAGAAGCCGTTCGCGTGATTGGTGACAATTTACATGCTTGTGATTTGCTTCGCGAAAAAATAAAAACGACACTAAATCAAGATGCGCCGGTAGCCATTGCCAAAGGAAATGCGATTGCAACTGGAATTCATCAAGAATTAGATGAGTTGCGAAACATTGCCTTTTCGGGGAAAGAATATTTAGAAGGTATAGAAGCACGAGAATCAGAACGTACCGGAATTTCTTCATTGAAAATATCATTTAACAATGTTTTTGGTTATTATATTGAAGTTCGTAATACCCACAAAGACAAAGTACCATCGGAATGGATTAGAAAGCAAACATTAGTCAATGCCGAGCGCTACATCACAGAAGAATTAAAAGAATACGAAACTAAAATTCTCGGTGCCGAAGAGAAAATCCACCAAATAGAAAGTCATTTGTTTGAACAATTGGTGATTTGGATTGGTACTTATATCAAGCAAGTTCAGTTGAATGCTAACTTGGTGGCCCAATTGGATTGTCTGACTTCTTTCGCGCAATTGGCGATTGAAAACGATTATGTGTGCCCGATTTTAGATGAAACTTTCGAATTGGAAATTACCAACGGCCGTCATCCTGTGATTGAAAAACAATTGCCTGTCGGCGTGCCTTATGTGGCCAATGATGTTTTCTTAGACAGAGAAACACAACAATTGATTATGATTACCGGGCCAAACATGTCGGGTAAATCGGCTATATTAAGACAGACCGCTTTAATTGTTCTGTTGGCCCAAATGGGAAGTTTTGTTCCGGCAGAGAAAGTGAGAATGGGTGTGGTTGATAAAATATTTACCAGAGTGGGTGCCAGCGATAACATTTCGATGGGTGAATCAACTTTTATGGTGGAGATGAATGAAACGGCTTCGATCTTGAACAATATTTCCGATAGAAGTTTGGTGCTTTTAGACGAAATTGGTCGCGGTACCAGTACCTATGACGGAATTTCTATCGCTTGGGCAATAGCCGAGTTTTTACACGAAAATCCGGCAAGACCAAAAACACTATTCGCGACACATTACCATGAATTGAATGAAATGAGTGAATTATTGCCGAGAATTCAGAATTATAACGTTTCAGTCAAAGAGTTGAAAGACAATGTGCTTTTTATTAGAAAGTTGGTTAAAGGCGGAAGCGCACACAGTTTCGGAATTCACGTAGCCAAGATGGCGGGAATGCCTCAAATGGTGATTCAGAAAGCCCAAAAGCTTTTGAAGAAATTAGAGAAAAACCATTCCAGCGACGCATTGAATACTATTAAATCTTCCAAAGATGAAATGCAGCTCAATATTTTTAATATGGATGATCCTTTGTTGGAAGAAATCAGAGAAGATATTTTGAATTTAGACATTAATACTTTGACACCTGTTGAGGCTTTAATGAAACTAAATGAGCTAAAAAGAATGCTGTTAAAAAAATAACGCTATTGCTTGATTTTGCTAATCAGGGAATTAGATTTTCAAAAAGTTTTTTTATCAAAAAGGTTTGTATAATTCAATTTTAGTATTACATTTGCATCCGCAATACGGCACAAGTGTTGCAGTTCTTACAAAATTTGAAATGCGAAAATAGCTCAGTTGGTAGAGCGCGACCTTGCCAAGGTCGAGGTCGCGGGTTCGAGCCCCGTTTTTCGCTCAATAGCTAATACGCTGATGATGTAACATCAAAGGCGAAATGCTCGGATGGTGAAATTGGTAGACACGCTGGACTTAAAATCCAGTGAACAGCAATGTTCGTGCGGGTTCAAGTCCCGCTCTGAGTACAAAAGCCTCTAACTATGTTAGAGGCTTTTTTTATTTATTATCTTTAGTATTCTTATGGGGACTTTTGTAATTAGCAAACGACTAAACGACTTTTATAAATTTGAGTTTGTCTCCAGAAAAGGGAAGGCCATTTTTACCAGTACCGATTACGAGCTTCGTTTTGAATGTGAAGAGGCAATAGAGGTTTTTAGAGCTTCTGTGGATTCACATCATTTTCTTAGGTTTAAAACAGCTAAGGGAAAATGTTTCTTCAAATTGATGGATGTAGAAAAGGTTTTTGCAATAAGTAGAAAGTATTCTACAGAGTTGATGATGCAGAAAGGAATTGATGAAATAATTAAATATGGGTCAAAAGCTGAAATCCTTGATTTCTCTGCCGGAGATTCAATTTTTTCTGATGTATAATTTTTTTTAGAACTTTATATAAAAAAGAAAGCCACGCATTGCGTGGCTTTAATTCTTTTTAAAATAATTAGTTTCTAATTATTTTTTTTCAGTTGCAGGAGCTTCTGTAGCAGGAGCTTCAACAGCTGGAGAGTCAACAGCTGGAGAGTCAACAACAACTTCAGGAGTTTCAACAGCTGGAGAATCAACTACAGTTGTATCAGCACCAGCAGCGTCAGTAGCCTCAGCTTGTTTACAAGATACTACAGTTAATGCAGCAACAACAGCTAAACTTAAAAATACTTTTTTCATCTTACTTAATTATAAAAGGTTAATTATTAATTCGGAGCAAAGATATAAATTTTTTTATTCGGAAAAACTTTTATTTAACTTTTTTTAAAAATCTCTATTTTGCTTCGGTTTTTACTTTACAACAATCATGCCAAAACTTAAGAATAGCTTAATTTCTTTTGTTTTTTTATTGATTTATAATTTTCATTTCTTTGATTAGGTTTTCAGCACCGGCAAATTTATCGATGACAAACAATACATAACGAACGTCAACCATTATGTTTCGACATATTTCAGGAGAATAATAGATATCGCTCATCGTTCCTTCCCAAACGCGGTCAAAATTCAAGCCAATTAAATTTCCGTTAGCATCAAGCGCCGGACTGCCTGAGTTTCCTCCGGTTGTGTGATTGGTTGCAATGAACGCTACCGGCATTTTGCCTTTCACACCATAATTTCCATAATCTTTAGCGTTGTATAAATCTATTAGTTTTTTAGGAACGTCAAATTCGTAATCACCCGGAATGTATTTTTCGATTACACCGTCTAAATAAGTAAACGGTTCGTAAACCACAGCATCATTAGGTTTGTAGCCTTTAATCTTCCCATAAGTTACCCTAAAAGTACTATTGGCATCAGGAAAAATACGATCTGATTTTTTACTCAATTCTAAGATGGCTTTCATATAAGTTCTTTGTGTAGCCACATTTTTCAAATTAAGTTCATCATATTTTGGGGCAACATTTTTCAAATATCCGTCCGCCATGGCTTTAATTACTTGAAATCCTTTGTCTTTGTTTAAATTTTCTAAAACGGTTTTGCTGTCGCCGCTTAGTAATATTTTTATTTTGTCGTAACTAACCAATTGCGATTGGGTAAAAACTTCAGAAGCCAAATTCGAGGTATTTACATTTTCGAAAGTACTCGGCAAGAACAGTTTCGGATAAGTGCTGACATAAATTTTAATCAATTTTTCGAATACTTTTTCGTCAACATTAACGTTAAAATCTTTGTAAAAATCACCTAAACCATTGATTAGATTGCTTCTTCGGTCGTTAAAAGATTGTTCTCCTTTGGTATTGTAAATTTGCTCTAATTGGTACAATTTATAACCCAAGCTCAGGATTTCAGTGTTGCGCAATGCTACTTCGGTAAAAACATCTCTGGCCAATGCATAGTCTCTGATTTCGCCATAATTTTTTTCAAAATCTACCAATAAATTGCCATATTCTGCTTGCTTTCCGGCAGCTATAACTTTTTCTTGGAAGTTGGCTTCAAACTCTTTTTTGATACTAACCGCATTTGATTTTTTCAATCCTTTGGTTTCGCCCATCCATTTTTTCCAAGAATTGGCAATGCTGGCATTTTTAGAAGCGTACTGAATTTTTATCGCATTGTCTTTGCGCATGAATTCGTTTTGCACTTTTAAGGTAGCATCGCGAATTTCCACTTTAGCCGGATTCAAAGTATTTACAATTTGTTCAACGGCAACTGCAGGCAAATATTCCTGAGTTCTTCCGGGATAACCCATTACCATGGTAAAGTCGTTTTCCTTTAAGCCTTTGATTGAAATAGGGAAGAAATATTTAGGTTTGTAAGGTACATTCTCGGTAGAATAAGCCGCAGGACGGTTGTTTTTATCGGCATAAATTCGGAACAATGAAAAATCTCCGGTATGCCTTGGCCAAACCCAGTTATCTGTATCAGAACCGAATTTTCCAATCGAACTTGGTGGCGCACCAACCAAACGAACGTCACGGAAAGTTTCAGTCACAAATAAAAGGTATTGGTTGCCGTCATAAAAAGTGCGAATGCTGTTTTCTTGCCAAGATTCTTTGGGCAATGTTCGGCTCAAAACCCCAATATTTTCTTGAATTTTTTTCTGCTTTTCTGTTTCAGTAGCCAAATTGGTTACGCCTTCCAGAACTTTTGTCGTTACATCTTCAATACGAATAATAAAAGTTACGAATAAGTCTTTGTTAGGCAATTCGTCCTCCATTTTGTAAGCCCAAAAACCATCAGTCAAGTAATCGTGCTCAACCGTCGAATGACTTTGTATATTGTCATAACCGCAGTGGTGATTGGTTAGAATTAATCCTTTGTCTGAAATGACTTCTGCTGTACAACCTCCGTCAAAATGAGGCACAGCATCTTTCAAACTAGATTTGTTGATAGAATAAATATCATCGGCACTGATTTTCATACCTAAATTTTTCATTTCGGTTTCGTTCATCCCTTTTAATAAAGAAGGAATCCACATGCCGCCTTGTTGGGCTTGGGTTTGAACAAAAACAAATAAGAGAAGCAGTCTTAAAAATTTCATTA
>JBDLVY010000207.1:0-3538 GCA_039804545.1 Bacteroidota bacterium
TTTCTTTGGGCTCTGTTAAGATTTCATAAAATTTAATGTTAGCACCACCATCATTATTGGTAGTTAAAACTTCATACAAAGGTTTTACTGATGTCTCTTTTTTAGTGGAACAGGAAACTAAAAATAGAACTAAAAATGCCGAAATTACTTTTCTCATTTGGTATTATTTATGGCTTGAATATACAATTTTTCATAAAGCGGAAGGATATTTTTGATATCAAATTGTTTAGCAACATTCAATGCATTATCTCGGAATTTTTTAAGCGTTTCATCATTCGCTAATATTTTCAAAGCATTTTCAGCCATGTTATCCACATCTCCAACATCACTTAAATACCCTGAAATTCCGTCAAAATTAACTTCAGGCAAACCACCTGAATTACTTGAAATTACAGGAACACTCCATGCCATTGCTTCTAAAGCGGCCAACCCGAAACTTTCGGTTTCTGAGGGCAACAAGAACAAATCTGAAAAAGATAAAATTTGATCGATTTCGTTACTGTTCCCAAAGAAAATAACTTTGTCTTGTATGCCCAATTCATTACACAATTGTTCCGCTTTGGCTTTTTCAGGTCCGTCACCAACCATCATCAGCTTAGCCGGTATTTTTTGCTGAATTTTATAAAAAATCTTGATGATATCAGGTATGCGTTTTACCTTTCTGAAATTACTGATATGCGTAACGATTCGCTCTTCTTTTTTAGCCATAACCGAGCGTTGACAAGAAATTAAATTCTCGTTTCGGTGCTTGTCTAATTCAATGAAATTGGGAATCACATGGATGTCCTTTTTGATATTGAACAAATTATAAGTATCCTCTTTTAAACTCTCGGAAACCGAAGTAACTACATCCGATTTATTGATACTGAAACTCACTGCCGGTTTGTAAAACGGATGATTGCCTACCAGTGTAATATCTGTTCCATGCAATGTAGTAACCATCGGAATATTGATGCCTTCATCTTTCAACATTTGCTTGGCCATATAACCTGCATAAGCATGTGGGATGGCATAATGTACATGCAACAACTCAATTTTATATAGTTTGACCATATCCACCAATTTACTGGACAATGCCAATTCATAAGGTTGGTAATGAAACAAAGGGTATTCGGGAACGTTTACTTCGTGGTAATGTACATTGGGATTTAAAAGTGCCAAACGCACCGGTTGACGGTAGGTAATAAAATGGATTTCATGACCGCGATGGGCTAGTTCAAGGCCAAGTTCTGTGGCCACCACACCACTACCCCCAAAAGTAGGATAGCAAACAATAGCTATTTTCATAAAGGATTTTTTAACCCTACGAAATTAAGTAAAATAGCCCTTGAAAATGGTAAAAAAGAGTTAAAGATTATTTCTCAATGATTGCGTCCTGAATCGCTTTCTGAATGTCTTCACGGATATTCTCTTTAGAAAGTGTATTGGGCAAATTAGAGTCGGGATACGTTCTATTAGACAAAAACACATAAACAATTTCGGTCTCCGGATCAGCCCAAGCCATGGTTCCCGTAAAACCGGTATGACCAAAACTCGACATAGAAACACAGCCACAAGTTGGTCCGGATGCAGTGATTTGAGGTTTGTCAAATCCTAAACCACGACGGTTTCCTTCAACGCAGAAATGACATGTATTGAATACGTCAAAAGTTTGAGGAGAAAAATACTGAACGTTTCCATAATTTCCTTTTTGAAGGAATAACTGCATCATTTTGGCCACATCCATGGTGTTTGAAAAAATTCCCGCATGACCGGCAACGCCACCTTCCATAGCGGCTTCCATATCGTGAACATAACCCTGAATGGTTTCGTGACGGAAATAAGTATCAATTTCGGTTGGTACAATCACACTTTTATCAAACTTTCTCAACGGATTGTACAAAGTGTTATTCATTCCCAAAGTCTTGTAGAAATGCTCTTCTGTCAATTGGTCTAATGGTTTTCCGGTGACTTTTTCCAAGTATTGTTTTAAGATAATAAAAGTAAAATCGCTGTACTTATATTCTTTTTTATCAATCAAAGGACTATTGATAATTTGCTTCATAATGGTATTCTGATAATCATCTTTGAGGAATAAACTATCCGAAACTCTTTTGGTAAAACCGGTGTCATAAACTTTTCGGTAATACTGTTCCAATGGCATTTTAGCCGAATCAAGAGTTGCTTTATAAAACGGAATCCAAGCTTGCATTCTACCATAGTGCGACAGCAATTCTTTGAATGTGATGTGTTGCTTATTAGAACCTTTAAATTCATGCAACATTTCATCAAGTCTTGTGTCTAAAGTCACTTTTTGATGGTCATACAATTCCATCACATTAGGCAAAGTTGCTACCATTTTGGTCAATGAAGCCACATCATACAAGTCAGAGTTTTTAATTTTAGTCTTGTTTTCATAAGTTTGGTAACCAAAAGATTTCTGGTAAATCACTTTACCTTTTCGAGCGACCAAAACTTGTAATCCCGGTGTCATTTTACCGTCAATAGCTTTGTAGGCTAGTTTATCGATTTGGCTTAATTTCTCCGAACTCATGCCTACATTTTCTGGTGTGGTAAAGCCCAAACGATTAAGTTTCTCTGTGGTAATTCCGTCTCCGGCTTTGTATGTTGAATTGATGGAAACCGGCAACAACCCTTTGGCATCGATGGCTCCAAAAATTAATTCGGCCGAAACCTCTTGAGCTATATCGCCATTTTGATAAGATACAATTACGCCTTCAATTTCATCAAAATTTAAAATTCTTGAGAGTGAATAAGGCTTAGCAAAACAATCAATAATTACTTTTTTAGTTTTAGCAATTGAGTCGATTAATTGCAATTCAGGCACCGATAGTTCGGGTGATTTCCACCAAGATTTATCCGATTTATGGTAGCCAATAATAACCGTCTCAAAATCGGCTAATTTGACCATTAGCGAATCTAAATTGGCCTCCGCAACCTCAGTCACAGCAGTATATTTTTTTAATGTGGTTACAAATGTGCTGTTAGTATCATCACCCATTTTAACATACGCAATCTTTTGATTCAAATTCTTAATTGGCAAAATATTGCCATCATTTTTCACAACCGTTACTGCATTTTCATACAATTGGTATTGCAAGTCAACATTTGATTTTGGGTTTAAATCATGGTACAAGTTAATGCCTTCCACCGGTTCGTAGTTGTTCAATCCGGCTTTGAATTTATAGCGTAAAATCTTCTTCACCGATTCGGCCAAACGACTTTCAGAAATCAAACTATCTTGGTATGCCACACAGATTTTTTCTGCAGCTAAGGGAACGTTTTCAGCAAAAAGAAGAATGTCATTTCCGGCCAAAAAAGCTTCTAAGTCAATATCGCCGGGCTTTCTGAAATTGGCGGCACCTTTCATATTGAGTGCATCGGTAAAAATCAGACCTTCAAAAGCGAGTTCATTTTTAAGCAAACCCGTTACTACCGGTTGAGAAATTGAGGTAGGATATCCTTCTCTCGGTTCCAAACTCGGCACATTTAAATGGGCTACCATCACAGAAACCAAGCCTTCATCAAACATTCTCTT
>JBDLVY010000208.1:0-6836 GCA_039804545.1 Bacteroidota bacterium
TTATATACAAAACCGCTTTTTTACGTTTATAATTATGTATGCTGAAAAAAGGACTTTTAATGTTGGTTTTCCTCTGTTTTTCCAAGCTTTCGGCTCAGGAAATCAAATCGTTGTACCAAACAAAAAAAGTTGTCGTTTCTGCCGATACTATCTTCATTGAAAAAGTCAGTATCAGCCCGAGTTTTTTTAAATTACTCAATCGAGAAGGTAAAGCAATAGATACCAGCTTTTACAAAGTCGATTTTAAAACTGGGAAATTATTCTTTAAAAAGGGTTTTACCTCCACAGACAGTTTGACCATTCGGTATTTTAAATATCCCGAACATCTCACCAAAACTTACAGCATTTACGATCAAAGTAAAGTGGTACCCAACGAAGCCGGAAATCTTTACAAAATGGATCGCTCGGTTAAAAAATTTGTCCCTTTTGAAGGCTTAAACACTTCCGGAAGTATCACCCGAGGCGTAACCATCGGGAACAATCAAAATGCTTCGGTTACGTCTAATCTCGATTTACAAATCACCGGAAAAATATCCGATAAGGTTTCTCTTCGTGCTTCGATTCAGGATTCTAATATTCCGTTACAGGACAATGGTTATTCCCAAAAACTAGATGAATTTGATCAGATTTTCATCGAACTATTTACCGACAAATGGAACATTCGAGCCGGAGATTTATTTCTAGAAAACCGACAATCGCGTTTTCTGAATTTCAACAAAAAAGTGCAAGGTTTGTCCACGCGGTTCACATTTGGCGGTGAAGAAAACAAAACCGAAATCTTTGCAGCAGGAGCTTTGGTTCGCGGTCAGTATGCCAAAAGTGCGTTCACCGGACAAGAAGGCAATCAAGGTCCGTATAAACTCCGCGGCAACAATGGCGAATTGTATGTCTTGGTCATTTCAGGTTCGGAACGCGTTTATGTCAACGGGATTTTGAAAAAACGCGGCGAAAATAATGATTACCTCATCGATTACAATGCCGGGGAAATTACTTTTACCTCTTTGTTTCCTATCAATTCCGAAATGCGAATTGTCATTGAATATCAATATACAGACAGGAGTTACACCCGATTTGTGACTTATGGTGGAGCCAATTATACCGCTAAAAATTGGAGTTTAGGCGGTTATTTGTATTCTGAAAATGATGTCAAAAACCAACCGTTACAACAAAGTTTGTCACCCGAACAAGTCGCTATTTTGGCGGATGCCGGTGACAATGTTGACTTGATGAATGCGCCGTCAGCCTATTTGGACACGTATTCTGAGAATAAGATTTTGTATAAAAAAGTCTTCGTTAATGCAGTTGAGGTTTTTGAATATTCGAACAATCCCAACGATGAGTTGTACAATGTGAGGTTTGCTTTGGTGGGCAATAATTTGGGCAATTATATTTTAACGAGTACAGCTGCCATTGGGAAAATTTACCAATATGTTCAACCGATAGGCGGTATTCCACAAGGAAATTACGAACCGATTACACGATTAGTTGCACCAACGAAAATTCAAATTGCCACAGTTTTAGGAAAGTACAATCCGAATGAAAAGACATTGGTTGATTTTGAAATTGGTTTGAGCAATAATGACCAAAACCTATTTTCTTCTATTGATGATGCTAACAATAAAGGTGTAGCTGGAAAACTGAATTTCAAGCAAAGATTATTTTCTAAAAAATGGCAAGTGGATGCCTTTGGAAATTACCAATTTGTACAACAGGATTTCAGAACGATTGAACGTTTGTTCAACATCGAATTCAATCGCGACTGGAATTTAACCACTTTCAAAGGCAATCAGAGCTTAATTATTAATGGATTAGATTTTACTTTACCTGAAAAAGGGAAACTGACATATCAATTTGAAAAGTTAGATTTCTCTAATAATTTTTCCGGAAATCGTCATTTGGTGAATGGTTTTTTCAAATTGAAAGATTGGAATTTATTCCAAAATACCAGTGTATTGAACAGTGTTGGCGATTATGCAAAGTCCACCTTTATTAGAAACCAATCGCAAGCACGTTATCATTTTAAAAAGAATTGGATTGGAGGAACTTTGCGTTTGGAAGACAACCAAGAAAGATTGGTTGCTACCAACCAATTATCAGCCTTAAGCCAAAGATTTACAGAATACGGTGCCTTCATTGGACGAGGTGACAGCACCAAAGTATATATAGAATTGGGCTATTTGCAACGCGCCAATGACAGTTTGCAAAATGGTTTCCTTAAAAAGGTAAACACCTCGCAATCCTATTATTTAAAATCGAGATTGATTCAAACAAATAAAGCCAACTTATCTTTATTTGTCAATTACAGAAACCTCAAATTTGATGACACCACGCGCGAAAACGAACCGTCATTAAATTCAAGATTGTTGTATAATGATCAGTTTTTCAAACAGTTTGCCCAAGTGACCACCGCTTATGAAACTTCTTCGGGAACGATTGCCCAGCAGGAATTCACTTATCTTGAAGTCGAACCCGGACAAGGCGTTTACACTTGGATTGACTACAATGGCAATGGTATTCAAGAGTTACAAGAGTTTGAAATTGCACCATTTCCTGACCAAGCGAGGTATGTTAGGGTGTTTTTGCCCAATCAGATTTTTGTCAAAACCCATCAGAATAAATTTTCACAATCACTGACATTGAATCCTTTACAATGGCAAAATGCCAAAGGGTTTAAAAAAGTGTTGTCTCATTTTTACAACCAAACCTCTTATTTAATAGAGCGGAAAATTCAACGCAACGGCGATAATTTTGACTTGAATCCTTTTTCAACCGATGATAATAATCTATTAGGACTAAACACAAGTATTCGCAATAGTTTATTTTACAATCGAGGCAGACAAAGGCATTCAACGACTTATACTTTTACCCAAAACGAGCTTCAAACCCTGCTGTCAGTCGGTTCGCAGCAAAGCGAAAATAAATCACATCAATTACAATACACGCATTTGGTTCAAAAAACTTGGCTGTTTAATTTAGGGTCTAAAATCACCAAGACATCACTGTTTTCTGAGAATTATGTGGCTAAAAATTTTGAAGTCAAAGCCTATCAAGTCAATCCTAAAATATCTTACCTGTTTAATAAAAATGCGAGTTGGGATGTTTTTTTCGAATACCAAAACAAAGAGAATCAAATTGGGAATTCTGAGCAATTGAAACAAAGTCGTTTTGGGACTTCTTTTTCTTTGGCCAGTGAAAAGAAGTTTACAATGAATGGCGAATTCTCTTTTTATGACAATAAATTTATTGGCGATGCCCTTTTGCCTGTGGCATTTCAAATGTTAGAAGGATTGCAACCGGGGAAAAACTTAACTTGGAGATTGTTGCTGCAAAAAAACTTGACGCAATTTTTAGACATCAATATCAATTACCAAGGGAGAAAGGCCGAGACCAGTCAAACCATCCACACCGGTAATGTTCAATTAAGGGCATATTTTTAATGTTAAAATAACACTTCCCATTTATTTTTTTTCTTAACTTTAATTCTCTTAACTTTTAAATTAATCACTATGAAAAAATTATTTTTAATGTGTTTTCTTTTTGCCTTTATAGCAAATATAAGTGCTCAAGAAAAGTCGGCAGATCAATTGAAAAAAGCCAAAACCACAGCTGAACAAAGAGTAAAACAAAAAGCGCCTTTAAAAAAGGACGGCACTCCAGACAAACGATATAAAACAGCAACAAAAGTGCCATTAAAAAAAGACGGCACTCCAGACAAGCGTTTTAAATCAAAAGAAAACAATACTCCAGCAGAAGGAAAAGCAAAAGCTGCTGCCCAAAAAACGGAAGCAAAAACAAAAAAAGAAGTAAAAGAAAGAGTGTCCAATGAAAAAGCACCTAAAAAAATTAAAGACAAGGTGACGGGAACTTACAAAGGAAAAAAAGTGTATACAGGACCAAGAGGCGGAAAGTATTACATCAATTCTAATGGTAATAAAACCTATATTTCGGAAGACTAATTAGAAATTAAAAGCATCAATTTAAAGAGAGCGGTTTTTTGAATGGAAAACCGCTCTTTTTTTGCTCAAAAAATAATTTTCAGAAGAGGCAGTATGTTAAAATTTGGCCATCAGTAAATTCTTATCTTCCTTTGTTTTAGGGCTTTTTTTGTTTTTTGTTTTTTTCAAATTACTGAAAATTAGTATTTTATAAAAAATTCAAAACCCGACCTAAATCAGCCCATTTGTTAAAAACTAGAGCCGATTGTGAATAAGTTTGGCTTTCATTTTACGTTTCGTTTGACAATCTTTGTAACAGACAGATTTTAAAAAAAATCCCCCCAATAATTCAAATTAATAAATTCAAAATGGCAACTATCGAACCAATTTTACAAGAAAACAAAAACCGCTTCGTGATTTTTCCAATCAAGCATCATGATATCTGGGATTGGTATAAAAAAATGGAAGCCAGTTTTTGGACAGCCGAGGAAATCGATTTACACCAAGATTTGTCGGATTGGAATAACAAATTGAACGATGATGAAAAATATTTCATCAAACATATTTTGGCTTTCTTCGCCGCTTCTGACGGAATTGTAAACGAAAATTTAGCCGAGAATTTCGTAAACGAAGTGCAATATCCGGAAGCGAAATTTTTCTATGGTTTCCAAATCATGATGGAGAACATCCACAGCGAAACCTATTCATTGTTGATTGACACTTACGTTAAAGACGAAGCCGAAAAAGGACAGCTTTTTAATGCTATCGAAGTATTCCCAGCCGTGAAGAAAAAAGCAGATTGGGCTTTAAAATGGATTGGTTCCGATTCGTTCGCCGAAAGATTAATTGCTTTCGCAGCCGTAGAAGGTATCTTTTTCTCAGGAGCATTTTGTTCGATTTTCTGGTTGAAAAAACGCGGATTAATGCCTGGACTAACTTTTTCTAACGAATTAATTTCTCGTGACGAAGGTGTACACTGTGATTTCGCCGTGCATTTACACAACCACCATTTAGTACAAAAAGTATCTAAAGACAGAATTACCGAAATCATCACCGACGCTCTAACCATAGAGAGAGAATTCATTACCGAATCACTTCCGGTAAGTTTGATTGGGATGAATGCCAATTTAATGACCCAATACCTAGAGTTTGTAGCCGACAGATTGTTGGTAGAATTAGGTTGCAAAAGAATCTACAACTCTAACAATCCTTTTGATTTCATGGACATGATTTCATTACAAGGCAAAACCAATTTCTTTGAAAAACGTGTGGCCGAATACCAAAAAGCAGGCGTAATGTCAAAAGATACCGAAGATCAAAAAATTAGCTTCGACGCTGATTTTTAATTTGAAAATTTGAAAATTTTATAATTTGAAAATGCAGTAACCCTTTGCGCATAGAATAGTTATAAATGCTTCGACTTTCAAAAAAATAGATTTGAATTTTATGGATATAATAATTTTCAAATCTTCAAATTACCGAATTTTCAAATCAATTACAATTAACCCGAAGTAGCGAAGGGATTTTCTATTTCACAAAACAAAACATGTATGTACGTAGTAAAAAGAGACGGTCACAAAGAACCGGTAATGTTTGACAAAATCACGGATAGAATTAAAAAACTATGCTATGGTTTGAATGAATTGGTAGACGCTGTAAAAGTAGCGATGAAAGTTATCGAAGGTTTGTATGATGGAGTAACCACCTCAGAATTAGATAACCTGGCCGCAGAAACTGCCGCATCTATGACTGTAACCCACCCAGATTATGCCCAATTAGCCGCTCGTATTGCTATTTCTAACTTGCATAAAAACACCAATAAATCATTCTCGGAAACGATGAATGAAATGTACCACTACGTTAATCCAAGAACCAACCAACAAGCACCTTTGCTTTCTGATGAGGTTCACCAAGTTATTCAGGAAAATGCCGAGTTTTTAAACTCTCACATCATATACAACCGTGATTTCAACTACGATTACTTTGGTTTCAAAACCTTAGAGCGTTCGTATTTGCTAAAAATTAACGGTAAAATTGTAGAACGTCCGCAACACATGTTGATGCGTGTTTCTGTTGGAATTCACTTAAACGACTTAGATTCGGTTATAGAAACGTATGACTTGATGTCGAAAAAGTTCTTTACCCACGCAACACCAACGTTATTCAACGCCGGAACACCAAAACCACAGATGTCGTCGTGCTTCTTGTTGTCAATGAAAGATGACAGTATCGATGGGATTTATGACACCTTGAAAAACACCGCGAAGATCTCGCAATCTGCCGGAGGAATCGGTTTATCAATTCACAACGTTCGCGCCACAGGTTCTTATATCAGAGGTACAAACGGAACTTCTAACGGAATTGTTCCAATGCTACGCGTGTTTAATGACACCGCGCGTTACGTTGACCAAGGCGGCGGAAAAAGAAAAGGAAGTTTTGCCATTTACTTAGAAACTTGGCATGCCGATATCTTCGAATTCCTCGACTTGAAAAGGAACACCGGAAAAGAAGAAATGCGCGCACGTGATTTGTTCTTTGCGATGTGGACATCAGATTTGTTTATGAAACGCGTCGAAGAAAATGCAGAGTGGACTTTAATGTGTCCCAATGAATGTCCAGGATTATGCGACGTTTACGGAGACGAATTCGAAGCAATGTACACTTCATACGAAGCACAAGGAAAAGGAAGAAAAACGGTTAAAGCACGTGAACTTTGGGAGAAAATCCTCGAATCACAAATCGAAACCGGAACGCCATATATGTTGTATAAAGATGCAGCAAACCGTAAATCAAACCAAAAGAATTTGGGAACCATCCGTTCCTCAAACCTTTGCACCGAAATCATGGAATACACTGCTGCAGACGAAATTGCAGTATGTAATTTGGCTTCGATTTCGTTGC
>JBDLVY010000209.1:0-2794 GCA_039804545.1 Bacteroidota bacterium
GTATTCAATCTTTCGATAGCAAATATGATATAGGCAGAGCACAAGCCGCTAATGACGCAGAGCCTTTTGCAAACTTCACGGCTCAAGAAAATCAGGGGAAGAATTTGTTTTTAACGGCTCCTGTTTTTGATGCCACGGGCAACAGAACTTCGGGTGGATTAGGTTGTGCCGGATGTCATGCTGCACCCGAATTTGATATCAACCCGAATACCGGAAACAATGGTATTATTGGGACGATTAACGGCACCGGAATTGACATTACCAATACCAGAGCACCGAGTTTGAGAGATTTGTTAAAACCAGATGGAACGCCTAACGGACCCATGATGCATACCGGAGTCATCACAACGCTGCAAGCTGCCATTGGTCATTATGGCACCATTAATATAGCGCCGGGAAATACCAATTTGGATGCTAAGTTAAGACCCAACGGTTTTGGACAACAACTCCATTTAACCGCTCCCGAAGTCAATGCTTTAATGGCATTTCTCAAAACGCTATCGGGAACAAATGTTTATACCGATGTGAAATGGTCTAATCCGTTTCCGAATTAATTTTTTGTTATTCCTGTTGTTATTCCGACATTTATTCTTCTATTCTACCTGTCTCTAACAGTTGTTTCAACCGCTCTTCTTGTTGTTGCAACAATAATAGTTGGTACTGTTGTTTTATCAATTCCTTCGGACCACATTTTTCCAAACTTTTCTTTGCTTTGTCTTCCAAAATTAACAAAGCTCCTGGATGCAGTGCGTCCTTTTTATTAGCCTGTTCTTTTAAGTAATCAATTAGTTGGAGGAGATTCAATGTGGCTCGGTATTCTTCTTCCATTTTGGGTAATTTTCTAATGATACCCGACTGATAATGTTTACAGTCCGCTAAGGATTTCGCAAGAAATTTTCCTTTTTCTTCCTCCCAATCAGCAATTTGAGGAAAATCTTTTGCTTCTGGTGCTTTGGTCGTGGCCATAAAAATACTTATTTGTGATGATCTTACTAAAGCAGTTGTAGGCAATTCTCGTAATCCCAGTTCGAAAAGTGACAATTGGCTTCGGGTAATATTCAATAATTCAGACATTTCGTGCTGTGTGAGATTCAATTCATTTCTGAGGTATGTGCTTTTTTTCATCTGTAGCATTTATTTTGTAGCATTTTAAATTGCTACAGTATTATTGCTACATTTTAAAACAAAAAAGGTGCCAAAGCAAAAAAGCCCCGATTTCTCGAGGCTTTTCATTTATATATGAAGATGCTGAATCAATTATCCCATCACTTCTTTTACTTTTTTACCAATCTCAGCAGGTGAATCAACCACGTGGATACCACATTCTCTCATGATTCGTTTTTTGGCTTCTGCCGTATCATCAGAACCACCAACGATCGCACCGGCGTGACCCATAGTACGTCCTTTAGGAGCAGTTTCTCCAGCGATAAAGCCTACTACCGGTTTGCGGTTCCCGTCTGCTTTAATCCAATGAGCAGCATCAGCTTCTAATTGGCCTCCAATTTCACCAATCATGATGATACATTCGGTTTCAGGATCGTTCATTAATAACTCTACTGCTTCTTTGGTTGTAGTTCCAATGATTGGATCACCACCAATACCGATAGCAGTTGTAATTCCTAATCCTTGTTTTACTACTTGGTCAGCCGCTTCATATGTTAATGTACCCGATTTAGATACAATACCTACTTTTCCTTTTTTGAATACAAAGCCCGGCATGATACCCACTTTGGCTTCTTCCGGAGTAATAACTCCCGGACAGTTTGGCCCAACCAAACGACAGTCTTTTCCTTTTACAAAATTGTACGCTTTAATCATATCAGCTACAGGAATACCTTCAGTAATAGCGATGATTACTTTAATTCCGGCATCGGCAGCTTCCATAATAGCATCGGCAGCAAAAGCAGGTGGAACAAAAATAATAGAAGTATCAGCACCAGCTTGTTCTACAGCATCTTTAACCGTATTAAAAACCGGACGGTCTAAATGGGTAGAACCACCTTTACCAGGCGTTACGCCACCAACTACATTGGTTCCGTATTCAATCATTTGCGAAGCGTGAAATGTCCCTTCACTTCCTGTAAATCCTTGTACTATTATTTTTGAATTTTTATTAACTAAAACGCTCATTTTTGTGTTGGTTTATTTGTGTTTATTTTATGTGATGCAAAAGTATGAAATAGTATTCAGTGTTCAGTATTCAGTATTCAGATTTTTGCAAAATTACTATAGTTGACTCATTTGGTAACCTCTGTACAATTTGTCATCTTTGATTTCCCAAATGACCATGAAGTGAGCCAAA
The DNA here is from genome assembly GCA_039804545.1 of Bacteroidota bacterium. GTDB lineage: Bacteria > Bacteroidota > Bacteroidia > Flavobacteriales > Flavobacteriaceae > Flavobacterium. The sequence goes on from JBDLVY010000209.1 coordinate 2,303, forward strand.
AACATTTCCTCTCTCGGATTTTCAATGGTTTTTACAAAGTGTGCATAACGAACCGAAACCGTATCACCGACAGCAACTATATGTGAAATTCTAGATTTCGAACGAAGATAAGCTTTGCTTAATTCTCTACTCAATTCAATAATTTGGTTTTTATCAAGTTTCAAAAAACCTTTAGAACTGTGCCATTCCAAAATAACATCAGGATGCAGTAAAGCTTCCACTTTAGCTGCGTCTAGCAACACATCCGATTTGTAAAATTCTTGAACGATAGCTTTAGCGCCCATATTTATTTTAGTTTATTTAAAATTTCAGGTATTTTCTTGATGTAAGCAAACTGTTTCATCTTCTCACGCGCTTCATCAATAGGTGTTCCGGAATAGGTTTTTCCGCCTTCAATGGATTTACTTACGCCGGTTTGTCCCAAAACGACTGCTTTGGTACCAATGGTAATGCCGCTGGTAGTTCCTACTTGTCCCCAAAGGGTAACTTCGT
>JBDLVY010000210.1:0-14151 GCA_039804545.1 Bacteroidota bacterium
CGCTATTAAATCGGCTATTATTTTGGCAAAGACCGAAACTGGTGCTGCTGATGGATTAACTGAGGCTGACGAAATAAAAATGCTACAGCGTTTGGTAAAAATGAGAAAAGACAGTGCAGAAATTTTTACGACACAAAACCGTCCGGACTTAGCTGAACCAGAATTGGCTCAAATAGCTGTGATTGAACAATTTTTACCTGCACAATTAACCGAAGCAGAAGTTGAGGCAATAGTTGCTAAAATTATTACTGAAACTGGTGCTGCTGGTATTGCAGCTATGGGGAAAGTAATGGGGTTGGCTTCCGCTCAAATAGGAGGACAGGCCGAGGGTAAAGTAATTTCTGGAATTGTGAAAAAACTTTTAGTATAAAGAAAATGGCTGCGTAGTTCAACTGGATAGAATATCAGATTTCGGCTCTGAGGGTTGGGGGTTCGAATCCCTTCGCGGTCACAAATAATTATTTCAAACTTTAAAACGCCAAGTTCACTTGAGCGTTTTTTTGTTTTGAATATTTTCAAAGCGGAGCATTGACGGCAAGACGAAGTCAATCCCTACACGGTCACACAAAGCTCAAGAATTTCTTGGGCTTTTTTTATATCTTTAGCCAATGGAAGTTATTTTTATCTTACTGGTTGGGCTGCTGCTTTTAGGCGCTTTTTTCTTTTTTTTCTTCATGTTTATTGTAAGTGTGCTGGATGATATCTCAATTGCACTTTTCCACAAACCACTTTATATTCATCTGTATTTGAAACCCAAAAAAATAAGCCCTGAAGAAGCCTCTTTTCTCAGGCAAAAGTTTCCTTTCTATCAAAAACTTTCAGAAAAACACAAAGTGTATTTTAACCATAGGTTGGCGACATTTAAAGAGACCTATCAATTTATCCCAAGAGAGGATTTCCAAATCAACAGAGAAATGCAAACGCTCGTAGCCGGAACATATGTGATGCTAACTTTCGGCATGCGTCGTTATCTGATAAATTCTTTTGACAAAATCATCATTTACCCCGAAGAATATTATTCCAGTCATACAGAACAATACCATAAAGGCGAATTCAATCCGAGAATGAAAGCAGTGGTGTTTTCGTGGAAGGATTTTATAGCCGGATACGAAATCGGTAATGATAATTTAAACTTAGGGATTCACGAATTCTCTCATGTCATTCATCACCATAGTTTGCGCAGCGATGACGGCAGTTCTTTGGCTTTTCGAAAGCAGCATGATCATCTTCTTAAAGAAGTAAATCATCCACCCAACAGACAAAAGCTAATCGATTCTGAGTACTTTCGTATTTATGCTTACACCAATCATTTCGAATTCATTTCGGTCATCATTGAGCATTATTTTGAAACGCCTAATGAATTTAAAATGCAATTTCCTGAACTGTATGAGAATGTCAGTAAAATGCTGAATCACAAACACTAATTGCTACCAGAATATTGTATACAAAGCGGCTAAAATAGATACAATTACCAACATGCCAACGGTAAAACTCGGCGACATTTTAAACATGGTTTTGTCTATTTCTAAACCATTTGTTTTCACACCTTGTTTGTTTTCATACTTACTGATGATATACATACCAATCACACAAATCGCAAATACAAATCCCATGCGGTCAATAAACGGAATTTCGTAAACGCCATCGGCATTTGGTACCGCAAATCCCATCGGATTTAAAAAGGACAAATCCACAAAAGCTGGCATAAATTTGAATAGAATAGAGAAAAGGAAACCGCCAATTGTGGCAAAAAGTGCCGCATTAGAAGTGGTTTTTTTCCAGAAGAAACCAAGGATGAACATCGCAAAAACACCCGGACTCACAAAACCGGTATATTCCTGAATGTATTGGAAACCGCCTTTTTTGTCAATGCCTAAAAACGGTGCAACAACAACAGCAATAATCATTGCAGTGATGATGGTTAATTTTCCAATGTTAACCAATTTTTTCTCATCAGCTTCAACATTGATCTTTTCTTTATAAATATCTAGTGTAAAAATGGTCGCTATACTATTAGCTTTTCCGGCTAACGAAGCTACAATCGCAGCGGTTAAAGCGGCAAAGGACAATCCTTTTAAACCAATGGGTAATAAGTTCAATAAAATCGGATACGCTCTATCCGGATTCACACTGCCGTCTTGTAACATCTCCGTTTGAAAATGTCCGTTTTGGTATAAAACGAAAGCGGCAATTCCGGGTAAAACCACGATGACAGGCATTAATAATTTTAGGAAAGCAGCAAATAAGATACCGCCACGCGCTGTTTTTAAATCGGCGCCCAAAGCTCTCTGAGTGATGTATTGGTTACAACCCCAATAATTCAAGTTGATTATCAACATACCGCCAATTAATACTGACAATCCCGGTAAATCCATGTAATTCGGATTTGATTTGTCAAAAATCATATGGAAATGGTCACCGGCTTTTTCTCGCATCAAGTTAAATCCGTTGATTACGCCTTCTGAACCAAATTCGGTTGCTACTAAATTCAAGGCCAAATAAGTTGTCACCAATCCACCTAAAATCAAAAAGAACACCTGAATCACATCAGTATAACCTATTACTTTCATGCCACCCAACGTAATCATTACGGCGAAGAATGCTAAGAACAGCATACAAAAAGTAATGTTCAATCCGGAAATACTGCTAATCGCTAAAGCACCTAAATACAAAATCGATGTCAGGTTTACCAATACGTAAAGCAACAACCAAAACACCGCCATAATCATAGCCACATTGCTATTATAGCGTTTGTTCAGGTATTGTGGCATGGTGAAAATTTTGTTTTTCAAATATACCGGCATAAAGAAAACCGCGACAATCACTAAAGTTGCCGCCGCCATCCACTCGTATGTGGCAATCGCCAATCCCATTTTAAAACCGCTGCCACTCATTCCGATAAATTGTTCGGCACTAATGTTACTGGCAATCAATGATGCGCCAATTGCCCACCAAGTCAGCGAACCTTCAGCAAGGAAATAATCGTTACTGCTGGTTTGTGCTTTCTTTTTTCGGTTGTAAATCCAAAATCCGTATCCGACAATAATGACGAAATATGCGAAGAAAACAATATAATCTTGGGTGGCTAAAGTTTGCATATTAGTTGGTTTTAATTTTGTAATGTTGGTTAGGTAAATCTCTTAAAATTTTGGCACTTTGTTCCGGTGAAATATCGCGTTGTGCTTCCCCGAGCATTTCGTAGCCCACCATGAATTTTTTTACAGTGGCGCTTCTCAACAATGGCGGATAAAAATGCATATGAAAATGCCATTCAGGATGCGAAACCCTGTCAGTCGGTGCTTGGTGAATTCCGGAAGAATAGGGGAAAGACGTTTCAAAAAGATTGTCGTATTTCACTGTAATGCCTTTGATAATTTCGGCAAAAGCTTTGGTTTCTTCATTACTCATGGCAATGATATTTCCATAATGTCTTTTGCTGATGATAATCGTTTCGTATGGCCAAGTTGCCCAAAATGGTACCAAAACTACAAAGTGCTCGTTTTCTAAAACGATGCGTTCCTGTTGTTTAATTTCTTGGTCTAAATAATCTTTCAGCAAACTGGTTTTGTGCTTTTCGTAATACGCACGAAGGCTTTTTTGTGTTTTGTCTACTTGTGTCGGTAACGAAGATTGCGCCCAAATTTGCCCATGCGGATGCGGATTACTGCAACCCATAACGCTTCCTTTATTTTCAAAAATTTGGACATAATTGATAAAGTCATAACTGCCCAATTCGATATATTGTTCCTTCCAGGTTTGGACTACTTTTTCAATGGCTTCGACTTCCATTTCGGGTAAAGTCAGATTGTGTTTTGGTGAAAAACAGACTACTTTGTTGATGCCACGTTCTGGTTTTAATTGGAACAGCGATTGCGATTTACTTTCAAAATTTACTTCTTCTTTCAGCAATGCCGAAAAGTCATTTCCAAACACATAACAATCGGCATATACGGGGTTTTTTATACCATTGGCACGAACATTTCCGGCGCACAAATAGCAATCTTTGTCGTGTTCAGGGCGATTGTCTTCATAAACTGTTTCTTTTTGGCCTTGCCATGGTCGCTTGGCGCGATGTGGAGAAACCAAAATCCATTCGTCAAGCAAAGGATTGTATCTTCGGTGTGGGTGTTCGTTATGGTTGAATGGTGTCATTTTAGTCTTTATAAAGCGATGTGCCTTTTGAAATTTTTACTTTGTATGCTTTTATTGCGATTCCAAAAGTGTTTTGGTATTGTAATGAAATGCGTTCAATTAAGTCATTTTCGGTTCCTTTTTCTATCAGATTGATGGAACAACCACCAAAACCGCCACCCATCATTCTTGAGCCGAGTACTGATTTTTCATTTTTTACGGCTTCGACCAAATAATCAATTTCGGCACAACTTACTTCGTACTCTTTAGATAAGCCTTCGTGCGTTTCCGACATCAATTGGCCCAATTTTTTGAAATCAGAAATGGTCAAAGCTTCTGCAGCATCACGCACGCGTTGGATTTCTTTTACCACAAAATGACAGCGTTTGAAAATGGTTTCACCTAAATGTTCTTTGAGTTCTAAAACCATTTCTTCTGTGCAATCTCTGAACGTTTTTACCTTCGCAAAGTGCTGTTTTATAATAGACAAACCTTTTTCGACTTCCTGTCTTCTCACATTATAACCCGAAGTCAAATGGGTATGCTTGACATTGCTGTCTAATAAAAGTAATGAATATTTCTTGAAATCGGCTTTGTAATATTCGTATTTCAAAGTGTTGCAATCGAGTTTGATAACGCTATTCTTCTTGCCAAAAACAGAAGCAAATTGGTCCATGATGCCACAATTCACGCCCACAAAAGTATGTTCCGATTTTTGACCGATAAGCGCTATATCTTCTTTGGTTAAACCCAATGTATACAATTTGTTCATCGCATAACCAATACCACACTCTAACGCTGCTGAGGAAGAAAGTCCGGCACCCATCGGAATGGTACTGCTAAATACGACATTAAAACCATTAGCCAAACCTTTGTTTTTCAATTGGTTTAACACGCCTAAAATATAGTTGACCCACATTTTATCGATAGGTTTCAGTTCGTCATTTAATTCAAATTTGTAGGTTTCGTTGAGATCTTGGGCAATAAGGGTGACGTTAGTATCTGTGTTTTTGGAAATGGCAAAGCAGATGTATTTATTGATAGCGGCCGGCATTACAAAACCGTCATTGTAATCAATGTGTTCGCCAATAATATTGATTCTCCCGGGAGAAAGGAAAATAGATTCGGGTTTTTTTTGAAAGATTTTCTCAAAATGTTCCGTGGTATGTTGGATGAGTTTCTTCTTCATTATTTTACTAAAGTTATGGTAGTAGAAGCAGGCTGTAATCCATTGGCTTTGGCTTCTAATTTTAGGGTACCAGTTGTTTTCCCGGCCAAAATAATCACTTGGCATTTGCCGTTGAAAGCGCTTCTTTGCCAAGCACCATCAGTGCATTTGTCGGGTTCGTGTGAACTTGGGTCACCATTGCCAACGCCAATGATTTTAGCATCGCCAGAAAGATACAATTTCACCAGATTGTCTGCAGTTGGTATTTCACGTCCTTTGTCATCAGTGATAGTAATGTTGACTATGGTGGCATCTTTTCCGTCAGCGGTTAAAATTGTTTTGTCAGGGGACAATACCACATTGAAAGCCGTTCCGGTGGTTTCGACTTTGGAAGTTATTTTTTTGCCTTTTTTGTAGCCAATGGCCTCGAGTGTTCCGGGTTCGTAATTTACTTCCCAGTTCAAATGGCTGTTTCTTGGCATTGTTTTTTTGCCCAAGGATTTGCCATTCAAAAATAGTTCTACTTCGTCAGCATTTGAATTTACCCAAACCTCAATTGGTTTGCCCACTTTTTCCGGCCAGTTCCAATGGGGTGAAATGTGCAGTATATCTTTGTCTGTCCACCAACTTTGATAGTAGTAATAAATGTTTTTTGGGTAACCGCAAACATCCATAATCCCAAAGTGCGAACTGATATTCGGCCATTTGTATGGTGTTGGTTCGCCTCGATAATCGAATCCGGTCCAAACATAACCACCCAACCAAAAATCATTTTCGGCAGCGAGTTTCCACCAAGTTTCAGCTTTGCTTGCCCACCATGGATGGGTGATGTCTTGGTCTGGAACGTAGGCTCTAATGCTGTCTTTTTCATAAATACCGCGTGTGGTTACAGTACTTCCCATTTCTGTCCCCAGCAAAGGTTGGTTGGGATGATCTCGATGGTAATCAGCTACGGCATATTCCCGATAATTGAATCCGCGAATGGGAATTACTTCGTTTACGCCTTTAAATACATTGGGCATATCTGCGGCGTAAGTACTGGTTCTGGTTGGGTCTAAATCTTGTTGAATCGCTAAAAGAGTTTGGGCAATTTTTTTTCCATAGTCGTTGCCTTGAATGTTTTGTTCTTCATTTCCAATAGACCACAAAAATACGGATGGATGATTCCTGTCGCGTTTGATTAATCGTTTGAATTGGTCGACATATTCTGGACTGCTGTTTAACAAACGTTGCTCATCTAAAACCAACATTCCTAAACTGTCACAAGCGTCTAAAAGTTCGGGTGTTGGTGCATTGTGGCTTGTTCTATAGCTGTTTGACCCCATTTCTTTCAACAACTTTATGCGATAGTATTGCATATAGTCAGGTAATGCACTGCCAATTCCGGCGTGGTCTTGGTGGTTGTTGGTGCCTTGAATTTTGATTTTTTTGCCATTTAAGAAGAACCCTTTATTGGCATCAAATTTTACAGTTTTTATTCCGAAACGCTTTTTAGTTTGGTGTACAATTTGGTTACCGGATTTTACAACTGAAATTATTCTGTACAAATACGGATCATCTAAAGACCAAAGGCGCGCGTTATTCAAATTTAATTTTTGCTTGACAGTCGTGTTTTTATGAATGCCTAAAGCAATTTTTTGGGCTGATGTTTTGGCTAGAACTTTTCCGTTTCTATCAGTGATATAACTATAAACTGAAACATTAGAAGTTTGTAGATTGTTGTTTTGAACTGTAGTTTCAACGCTTACTAAGGCATTTTTCCCTTTTACGTCAGCATGCACAAAAAGACCATCTTCCGGAATGAAAACTTTATCAGTTACGTTTAGCCAAACATGGCGGTAAATTCCGGCGCCTTCGTAAAACCAGCCTTCAGCTTGCGTTGCATCTACGCGAACAACCAGGACATTTTCAGCTTCGAAATTTATGTAATCAGTAACGTCGTATGAATTCCCAACATAGCCGCTAAAATTGGTGCCAACATAAAAACCATTAATCCAAATAGTTGCATTTCTGTAAATCCCGTCAAATTGAAGTTCGAATCGTTTGCTTCCCTCTTTATTATCGACAGAAAAATGTTTGCGATACCAACCGATACTGGTTTCAGGATAAGCACTGCCAATAGGTTTGTATCCATGAGTGTCCATTTCATGTGTTGATGATTTTACAAATGGAAGTTCTACAACCCAATCGTGAGGTACATTTATCTTGCTCCAAGTAGAATCGATAAATTTTGGACTTACAACAGTAGTTTCAAAGACATTGGATTTGTGAAACAACAATTTATTACCGTAGTCAAAATCTTTGTCAGGATTAGCGGCATGCCCAAAGTGGAATTTCCAATCTTCGTCGAGACTTATTTTTTCTTGCGCATTAGAGTTGAAACTATTGACTAAAATGAGTAAAAGAATATAGTGGTATTGTATTTTTTTCATGTTTTAATTTTCTTTAAAAGCATCTAATGCCGGTGAAGGTTTGCCATCGGCTTGCCATGCACTTAAGGCATAGTGACTCCAACTTCTGGCGCCTTGCGGTTCCCAATAGAGAACGCCAATTCCTTTGTTGTTAGGGACATTTTTAACTGCTTTGATGGTGGCTGATAAAAGTTCGTAAGTGTTTTGCACTTTGTCATCTTCGCCACCTACTTCCACGACCATGACTTCTTTTTCGTATCGTTTGGCCATATCATTTAGGTTGAATTGTAAATCAGCTATAGTTTCAGAATAGTCTTTTTTAATCCAATAAGGATAGTAAGATAATCCAATAACGTCATATTTCACTTTTTGCTCTTTGGCATTGTCAAAAAACTGTCTGAATTTGGCGTTGTTGTTGCCTTCATCAACATGTACAATCACTTTGATATTTTTGTCAACGGCTTTTACAGCGTCGTAACCTTTATTTAATAATTGTCCGAGTTGTAGCCAATTATCGGTACTGCCCTCGGGCCACATCATACCACCTGGAATTTCGTTTCCGACTTGAACCCATTCTGGAGAAACACCTGCTATTTTTAAAGCATTGATTACCTCAAAAGTATGGTTGTAAACATCGTTTAGTAATTCAGGGAAGGAATGTTTTTCCCATGCTTTGGGTTTGAATTGTTTCGCCGGATCGGCCCATGAATCAGAATAGTGAAAATTAATCATGATTCTGAAACCCATTTTTTGAGCACGTAATGCCATGGCAACGGTTTCTTCTTTGCTACAATGTCCGCTGGTTTTGTCATCGTTTGGATTCACCCATACCCGCAAGCGAATGGAGTTCATGCCACGGTCTTTTAGCAATTGCAAACAATCTTTTTCATTGCCATCGGTGTCATAGAATTTATAGCCTGTGGCTTCCATTTGGGGTAACCAACCTACATCGGCACCTTTGGCAAACTCCTTATTTTGGCCAAAACTTAGTTCAGCTATTAGAAGTGTAAAAAATAGTAATGATTTTAGTTTCATTATTATTCAGCATTAAATACTTCCAAAACCGGAAGCGAATTATTGTTAAAATCCCAAAGTGATTGGTTCTCCCATGAAGAACCGTTGGTAGATGTTGGACCTCTGAAAGCTACCCATTCAGCACCCCAATAACAGAATCCAATTCCGTGAGTACTTTGGTTTACAGTGTTTTTTATAGTGGAGAGAAAGCCTTTTTGTCCAATTTCTGTTGCAGGATAAGCAGGAAGAATTTGGTTAGACAGACCTATGATGTTATTCGTGTAGTCGTTGTATCCAAATGTAAAAGGATAAGCGGTTTCTGCAATGATTACTTTTTTATCATACAATTGGCCTAGAGTATTCATCTTATTTTGCAAAGCGACTAAATCAGTTCCGTGCCAAATAGGGTAATAGGAAAGTCCAATGTAGTCGTAATCAATATTGGCCACTTTGCTGTAATACCAATCTGAACCTGATATTCCGGCATGGTGTAACATGATTTTAGTAGTTGTTGATTGGCTTCTTATTGCCGCACTAGCACTTGAAACCAATTCTAAATATTGAGTTTCATTGGTAGACAATCTACCTTCCGGCCAAAGCATGCCATCGTTAGTTTCGTTCCCGATTTGGATAATGTCCGGATTGATTTCGGTCATTACTAAATTAGTATAATTGGCCACTGCAGTTTTCAAATTAGCGAAACTCAAACTTTGCCATGCGGCAGGTTTGGTTTGGTTAGCCGGATCGGCCCAAGTATCTGAATAATGAACGGTTAGCCATACTTTTAATCCGGCTGCTTTTACTCTTAGGGCAAAGGCTTTTACTTCTGCCATTCCGGAATGGGCATCAGATGGATTTTGCCAAAGCCGCATTCGAATAGCATTACAGCCTGCATTTTTTAAGGTTGTAATTGGGTCTTGATTTATGCCATTGTGTTTGTAAACTGTGCCTTCACTTTCAATGAGCGGCAAGTAGGACATGTCGGCACCACGAATCAGTTCGTCTTCTATAATCGGCGGCTCTGAATTGGAATTGCCATCAGAAGAACAAGCAATGAATGTTATTGAGGCTAAAAGGAACAAAATCTTTTTCATACTTATAGGTTTTGAAATTTAAATGTGGTTTTGTGGAAATATTCCTCGCCTTTTTTCAAAATGGCACTCGGAAAATGACAGTGATTAGGTGCGTCAGGAAAGTTTTGGGTTTCAAAACAAATGGCACTGATTGGGTTATAATCGGCGTTTTCTTTTCCTTTAATTTGACCGAAACAATTACCGCCAACATAAATATGTACTCCAGGTTGATTAGTAATAACGGTCATTTTTATTTTAGTGCTCTCGCTGTAAAGAGTGGCTGCTTCTTTGCCTTCCAAAACAAAAGTGTTGTCAATTGATAATGGGCAATCTTTAGGAATTGAAAAATCGAAAGAATGATTTTTTAAATCAATATAATTTCCTGTCGGAATCAATTCTGAAGTGGTTTCCAGTATGTTTTTAGCATTTATAAAAAGCTTTTGAGAAGTAATATCTTTAGCATGACCGTCAAGGTTGAAATAACTGTGTTGGGTCAAATTGATTATCGTGTCTTCGGTTGATTTGGCTTGAAACGAGACATTAAGTTCGTTGTTTTCGGTTAAAGAGTAAGTCACTTTTACGTTTAATTCTCCCGGAAAATTTTCTTCGTTATTCAAGCTCGTGTATTCTAAGGTAATCGATGAATTTGTGTCGCTATTGATAGAGGTTGTTTTCCAAAATTTTTGGCTAAAACCCTTTAATCCTCCGTGTAATTGATGTTTATTGTGGTTTTTGGTTAGTTGTACTTTTTCACCATTTAATAGGAAAGCGGCATTGTTGATTCTTCCGGCGTATCTTCCCACAACAGATCCAATATACGGTGCGCTTGGTAAATCAAACGAATTGATATAATCCTCTAAATTGTCAAAGCCTAAAACCACATCGATTTTTTCTCCGCTTGATGTTGGGATTTTTATTGAAGTAATCGTTGCTCCATAATTGATTACGGAACATTCCATACCGTTTTTGTTAGTCAAAGTAAAGCAAAGCACTTCTTTGTTGTCAGGAGTTAAACCAAACAATTTCGTGTTTTGCCCATCGTAAATTTGTGAATTATGATTTTTTATCATGACATTTTTATCAATCCGATAACGAATTTAATGTTTTATCTTTTTTACCCATACCACTACCTACCAGTTTTTTTGTAACTTACCACCAGTTAATTGTATTTGTATGAAAATCATCAATATAAACCTTCAGTCTGCTCAGCCAAAATATAAACAAATAGTGCTGTCTGTAGAAATGGCAATAGCTGAAAAAAGATTGAAACGCGATGAGAAGTTGCCCTCAGTGAATAAAGTAAGTTTGGAGTTTTCTATTTCTCGAGATACCGTTTTGTTGGCTTATGACGAGTTGAAGAAGCGGGGAATTATCTATGCTGTTTTGGGTAAAGGTTATTATGTAAAAAGTGTTGAATTTACTTTGGAACAAAGAATTTTTCTGCTCTTTGATGAATTGAATGCTTTTAAAGAAGATTTGTATACTTCCTTTTTATATCATGTGAATAAGAATTTTCAGATTGACATTTTCTTTCATCATTTCAATTTGGAGATGTTCAATAAGTTGGTCAATGAGAGTAAAGGGAATTATTCTAAATATATCATTATGCCGTCTAATTTGGAGATTCCAACTGAAGTAATCAAATCATTGCCGTTGAATGATACTTATATTTTAGACCAAACCACAGAATCTTTTAAAAAATACCCGGCAGTTTACCAGGATTTTGTGGCTGATATGTATGATGCTTTGGTTTTTGGATTGGATAAAATCAAAAAGTATGAAGAGTTGATATTAATCTTCCCAGGAAATAAAGAACCGGTTGGAATGGTTACTGGTTTTTTGAAATTTTGCTCAGAAAATAATTGTAAACATGCAGTTGTTTCCACTTTTGAAAACGATGTGATTCAGAGAGGTAGTTTGTTTATTATTCCGAGTGACCGCCATTTGGTAAACGTGATAGAGCAAGCTAAGATTCAGAACTTGACTTTGGGCATTGATTACGGAATCATATCTTACAATGATACTTCCCTTAAAAAAGTAGTGGAAAACGGCATTACTACTATTTCTACAGATTTCAATGAAATGGGTAAAATTTTGGCGGAAATGATCAATACAAATTTGAAGTCGCATATCAAAAACGACTCCAAATTAATATTGCGACATTCTATTTGATAAGATTATACAGTGGTGATTTTTTTCAAATCAACTATCGTTTGTGATGGATTTTCTGCTTTGAAAACAAAGTTACCGGCTACTAACACATCGGCTCCGGCTTGTACTAAACTTTTGGCATTTTTATCGGTTACACCGCCATCAATTTCGATGATGGTTGAAGCGCCTTTTCGAATGATTAGTTCTTTTAGTTTCTCAATTTTGGAGTAAGTGTTTTCGATAAAAGATTGTCCGCCAAAACCGGGATTTACACTCATGATACAAACCATATCAATGTCTTTGATAATGTCTTCTAAAAGTGCCACATTGGTATGCGGATTCAAAGCGACTCCGGCTTTCATGCCTTCAGCTTTGATGGCTTGTAAAGTTCTGTGTAAATGGGTACATGCTTCGTAATGCACCGTTAAAATATTAGCGCCTAATGAAGCAAAAGTTTTGATGTATCTGTCGGGGTCAACAATCATTAAGTGCACATCGATGGTTTTTTTGGCATGTTTTGTAATCGCTTCTAAAACCGGCATTCCGAAAGAAATATTTGGCACAAAAACACCATCCATAATGTCGATGTGGAACCAATCGGCTTCGCTGGCATTGATCATTTCTATATCGCGTTGTAGATTGGCAAAATCGGCTGCGAGTACTGATGGTGCAATAAGGGTATTCTTCATTGTAAAAAGGTTTGTGTTGTTGGTGCAAAATTAGTTTTTTAACTGCAAAGTATGCAAGGTTTTTTTGGGAAGTTCGTAAAGAAAGTTTTGGTTGAATTTTAGCAGGTTTTGCGTTAGGGATAGGAACGAAAATCCTTTTTGATTTCCCGAAGGGAAATAAAAAAAGATTGAAGTGGATAGCCCGGCCGCAGGCAACGCCCAAATAGAAAAGTAATTAAAAAAATAAAACTCCGGAACCCGAGCGTAGCGAACAGACTGGAGTTTTATTTGCCGTGCAAAAAATAAAACTCCGGTAATCAGCCGGAGTTTCAATCATCAATCAAAAAACGAACAGTTAATCAGACTGTTGTTATTGTTATTAGGACTACCCTAAATATGTTTTTAAAATTTTACTTCTGGAAGTATGTTTTAATCTACGGATTGCTTTTTCTTTAATTTGACGCACACGCTCACGGGTTAAATCGAAAGTTTCTCCAATTTCTTCTAAAGTCATTGGGTGTTGGTCGCCTAAACCAAAATACAATCGAACTACGTCGGCTTCTCTTGGGGTTAAGGTTTCTAAAGAACGCTCAATTTCGGTGCGCAATGATTCGTGAATCAATTCTCTGTCCGGATTTGGCGATTCTCCTGAACGTAATACGTCGTAAAGGTTTGAATCTTCCCCTTCTACAAGTGGCGCATCCATAGATAAATGACGACCTGAGTTTTTCATTGACTCTTTTACGTCATTTACGGTCATGTCTAATTCCTTGGCAATTTCCTCAGCAGAAGGTGCGCGTTCATTAGATTGCTCTAATAAGGCGTACATTTTGTTAATTTTATTGATAGAGCCAATTTTATTCAAAGGCAAACGTACAATACGAGATTGTTCTGCTAAAGCTTGAAGTATAGATTGACGAATCCACCAAACGGCGTATGAAATGAATTTAAAACCACGGGTTTCATCAAAACGTTGAGCAGCTTTAATCAAACCTAAGTTTCCTTCGTTAATCAAATCGGGTAATGTTAAACCTTGATTTTGGTATTGTTTTGCTACCGAAACCACAAAACGTAGATTAGCTTTTGTCAATTTCTCCAAAGCTCTTTGGTCTCCGGCTTTAATCTTTTGGGCTAATTCCACTTCTTCATCGGCAGTAATCAAATCTACTTTTCCAATTTCTTGTAGGTACTTGTCTAAGGAAGCAGTTTCACGGTTGGTTACCTGCTTGGTGATTTTGAGTTGTCTCATTTAATATCTCCTTTACTTTAAAGTGTTCGGGTTGTTGTACGTGTAAAAAAACAAAAAAGTTACAAAAACATAATATTTTTTTAATCAAATCGGTCTTTGTACTTTTTGAATAAACTGTTCATAACCAACAATACTACTCCTACACCCAACAAAACCAGTGCTCTTATTAAGAAATCGGTATTGGATAAATCAAAGAACATCAATCTTAAAACACATAAACCCACTAGCGATAAGGAAACATATCTGAAGTATTTTTCTTTAAGTAATATTCCTAAAATGGCTAATC